>NZ_AP046143.1:0-65248 GCF_059725275.1 Kluyvera fluvialis
TTAAATTTGGGTAGGCGGGATTTCTCAATAAAGGTACAGGTATGGAATATGGGGTTTCTGTATGGGTTCCGGTGATCTCCACCCTAGCCGGTGGTGTTCTCACTGGTGGAGTTGTGCTTCTGGTAAGCTGGCTGAACCATCGCTATGCACGTGAACGTGAGGCTATTGCTGCAGAGGAACGCCAGCGGCACGAGCTCAGTATTACAGAGGATAAAAAAGCGAAGGAGCTTTTGTTTATTCCCACTGAACTGGTTTTTCTTCTCGAAGACTTTGCAGAGAAATGTGCATTGGTCGCTGCTGATAATGGAGAAATTAATCAGGAGGGCATCACTGTGGCTACTGAATCTCCGCCTGATTTAGTTCTGACACCGGTTACTGGTGACTGGCGTGTTGTTCCGGCAAAATTGATGTACAGCATTCGCGAGTTACCGGTTCTTATCACGGAAGCTGGTAAGTACGTTTCCAGTGCTTATGAGAATGACTGGCCTCCGGATTATTCGCGTGCGTTCTGGGAAAGGCAATATCAGTATTCCCGTCTGGGTCTGAAGGCGGCATTCGCAGCGATACGTCTGCGAAAAATTGCCGGACTTCCACCAACACGCCTTGATATTACAGAGTGGTCCATATTGCCCATGCTCTGGCGATTATGGAAGCAGGAGCGCCAACGCCGCACTCGGGAACATATTCAGCGCCAGCGTGATATTGCAGCCAATAAACTCAACATGCCGCAACAAAACCGGCAGTCAAATTCGGAGGAAAATCTGTGATACCGTCTCTGCCTGGTTTTCCTCAACAGAGTTCTGCACCGTCGTTACCGGTGGCCATCGATTATCCGTCCGCGCTGGCCCTGCGTCAGATGGCGCTGGTTCAGGATGAACTGCCGAAATACCTGCTGGCGCCGGAAGTCAGCGCCCTGTTCCACTACGTGCCGGATCTTCACCGCAAGATGCTGCTGGCGACGCTCTGGAACACGGGCGCGCGAATTAACGAAGCGCTGGCGCTGACAAGAGGAGATTTTTCACTGGCTCCGCCCTACCCGTTCGTGCAGCTGGCTACCCTCAAGCAGCGAACAGAGAAAGCCGCGAGAACGGCAGGCCGCGCACCGGCCGGCAGTCAGGCACACCGTCTGGTACCGCTTTCCGATCACAGTTACGTCAGCCAACTGGAGATGATGGTGGCCACGCTGAAAATTCCACTCGAGCGACGCAACAAGCGCACCGGCAGAACGGAGAAAGCGCGCATCTGGGAGATCACAGACCGGACCGTCCGCACCTGGCTTAATGAAGCGGTGGAGGCCGCTGCGGCCGACGGGGTGACGTTCTCGGTGCCGGTGACGCCGCATACGTTCAGGCATTCCTACGCGATGCACATGCTGTATGCCGGTATTCCGCTGAAGGTGCTGCAGGCGCTGATGGGGCACAAGTCGGTAAGCTCGACGGAGGTGTACACGAAAGTGTTTGCACTGGACGTAGCCGCCCGGCATAGGGTGCAGTTCCAGATGCCAGAGATGGACGCCGTGATCATGCTGAAAGGACGAGGTTAAGACTAAACCAGCACATATTATTGAAGTGCCTACCTAGCGATTCCCGATGTAACCAGCGGAATTTTCATAATAACTTGTGCGTCTAATGCGTAGCGTCTTACCTGTACTTGAAACTGACTGCCTTCAAGCAGCGGCCAGAACGTCAGGACGAGTGCTAGTTGGCAGTCAGCCTTTCATTATGAATTAGAAGCTGGTCTGTTTAGAATAAACGCTGCCCGGTCATCGGAGTGGAAAATATATTTAGCCAGTACTTTCTTAAATTCACGTTTCTTGGCGTACGGCCAGTCAGGTGGATCAGTGAGAAGTTCCCCCAGTTGCTTCATCAATTCATGCTGGCGCTCCTTCCGATCAATGTACTCCTGAGTTACATACCCGGTGGTTTCTATAACAAGAGTATGCTGACGATTATTTCCGGATTCAACAGTCACCATAAAATCAGGGATAACGCCTGTTTCAAGGTCTCCCTCTTCTTCTTTTACCATTATGTCAAACAACGGCTTATGCATTCTGATTTCTGTTATGCCCTTATGTTTTCCCCACCCTGCAATATCTGATAGTGATTTCATCGTGTCTCTTTCAAGATTGCTGTCTATGGGGATCGGTATTTCTGTAGAGTAAATTGCATGTGCATAGCCATCGCGGCATACGACAGCTTTCGTGATCGGATCACGGACAAAACGAGTAATGACCCAATAGCTTTCCCTGACACCATCTTGGTGTTCACCGTTTATACTCATACCTCTAGTTGGTTCAAACGCATATGGGCATCCATTAAACGTCACATAGGCACCAGTAGTACGCACATCTGTACTTCGGAACATAACCCAGAATGTTGCCGCCTCGTTTTTTTCCACGCCTTCTTTTCGAGCTCTGTCATCAACCTTTCTAGGTCAGGCACTTTTAGCCGGTATTCTAGTCTGACGACTTCATTCAGCATTCTTCCTGGATAATATGCAGTGCTGGCCAGCAGATTAGTAAGGGCTTCTGGCGGTACTATGGTCGAGCCACAGTGTTGAGGAAGTGGAAGTTCGGAATAGTTAATCTTTGCATCATCCAGTAGTTGCAACATCAGCCTAGCAATACTGCTGTATCGTTTGCGGCCAGTCTTACTACTCCGCTCCTTTTTACCGTGGCGTTCAGTAGATTTAGCCTCTCCTGAATGAGGGATAATGTTGCCATATCCAGCCTTCACAAAAGGCTTTCGTGATATACCTCTAGGGCCTTTGTCCTTTTCCGTTGGTAATATTTCTCTTTCCATAACGCAACCAACAGCATGCAATCCGCCTTCCTGTTTGTTAGCAAGTCGAATCCCATTATCCATCTGTCTGGCGATCAGAATCGGTGCATCTTTAGTTTTGCAGTCACAGACCAGCCAAAGGTCATCGCTTTTCATTTCTGCGAGCAGTTTTTCGACAATATCCTTGTTATTAGGATCTTCCCTTACATGTGAATGCCTTGCACGTAATGCATCGCTTTCTTCCTGCTTCAGGAATCGGTAGTGTCCTCCACCTTTTCTTTTAATCAGTTTCATTGGAATTCCTGATGTCATGCGGTTTTTTGAAGCTACCATGTGTCTGTCTTTTATCCAATTAAAGTCGTGGTGTGCCCATTATTTTGATCGTTACCGTTGATGCGCGTAAAGTCTCGCCGTTTACGGCGGGGAGCAGTCAAATCGATTAATTAGCAATACCTGAATGAGTGCATTTTATGACCAGCTTTGCATGTTTTAACTTACTTTGCGGTTTTTTTGTTGCTTTGCAATAAATTTCAAGATTTAATTAAAATATGCAAAGTAAAGTTTAAAGGATGCTCAATATGGGACTGATGGATACACTCAACCAATGTATAACTGCTGGACATGAAATGACGAGGGCAATTGCAATTGCCCAGTTCAATGATGATAGTCCTGAGGCTCGTAAAATTACTCGGCGCTGGAGAATTGGTGAAGCCGCTGATTTAGTTGGGGTTTCATCTCAAGCCATTAGGGATGCTGAAAAGGCCGGTCGCTTACCCCATCCCGATTTGGAGACCCGTGGTAGAGTGGAACAACGAGTTGGCTATACCATTGAACAAATTAATCACATGCGTGATGTGTTCGGCACGCGATTACGGCGCCCCGAAGATGCTTTTCCGCCAGTAATTGGTGTAGCTGCTCATAAAGGAGGCGTCTACAAAACTTCAGTTTCTGTCCATCTTGCTCAGGATCTTGCGCTGAAGGGATTACGTGTTCTTCTTGTTGAAGGAAATGACCCTCAGGGCACAGCCTCTATGTACCATGGATGGGTACCTGACCTCCATATTCACGCCGAAGACACCCTGCTCCCCTTCTATCTCGGTGAAAAAGATGATGCAGCCTACGCTATAAAGTCAACTTGCTGGCCTGGCCTTGATATTATCCCGTCATGTTTGGCTTTGCATCGGATCGAAACTGAGCTTATGGGCGTTTTTGACGAAGGTAAATTACCAACTGATCCGCACCTAATGCTCCGCTTGGCAATCGAAACTGTGGCCCATGACTATGACGTCATCGTGGTTGATAGTGCACCTAACTTCGGGTATTGGAACTATTAATGTAGTTTGCGCTGCAGATGTTTTGATTGTACCGACGCCTGCAGAATTATTTGATTACACTTCTGCTCCAAGTTTTGGATATCTACGTAATCTACTACAAAACGTTAATCTTAAAGGCTTTGAGCCTGATGTCCGGATTATCTTTGACCAAGTATAGTAACAATAATCGTTCGCAGTCCCCTTCGATGGAAGAACAGATTCGCGATGCATGGGGCAGCATGGTTTTGAAAAATGTTGTTCGTGAAACTGATGAAGTTGGTAAAGGACAAATAAGGATGAGAACAGTGTTTGAACAGGCTATTAATCAAGCGTTCTTCCACTGGGGCATGGCGAAATGCACTCTCTATTTGGGAGCCTGTTTGCAATGCAATCTTTAATAGCCTGATTAAACCTGGTTGGGAGATTGAATAAAATGAAACGTGCACCTATCCTTCCGAAGAATATGGTAAATACTCAGTCGCAGAAGCCGACTCCTCCCTCTCACGCTCCGGCTGCACCTATGGTTGATTCTTTAATTGCACGAGTAGGAGCAATGGCTCGTGGGAATGCAATAACTTACCCGTGTGCAGAGGAGGTTAAATTTACTCTTTGAGGTTATTCCTGGTAACCAAGTTCAAAATTCCTCAAGGGTTTGGTCTGGTAATGAGCGAGGAATGAAGAGCTGTTGACAGAGGATGCTCTTGATGACCTTATCCCTTCTTTTTTCTTCCGGACAACAAACTCCAGCTTTTCGTAGCAAGGTTTCTGGTTGTATTGAAGTTGCAGAATGGTAGCCGAGCATCGCAAAGCCGCTATCCTGACATCAAGTGATTATCGTGTGTTAGTTGGTGACCTTGATGATGAACAAATGGCTGCTTTTGTATTTCGGTTAGGCAATGACTATCGCCCAACGAGTACTACGAGCGTGGCCATCGTTACGCTAAGCGTTTAGGATTGAATTTGCAGGAAATGTCTCACTTGCTGATGCAGAAAATATTTCACGTAAGATCATCACTCGATGTATATACACTGCTAAATTGCCAAAATCGGTAGTAGCCCTCTTCTCTCATCCGGGAGAACTTTCTGCTGAGCAGTGAAGGTCTTATAAGGCTTTTGTTGACAAAGAGGCTTGCTTGGAAAAGCAGGCTGCTGAGTTGCATGAGCAAAAGAAAGTTGGGGCCATATTTGAGGCTGAAGAAGTCATTGCATTACTTTACTGCCGTTCTCCAAGAAACCTCTTCAGCCAAAGGAACTTCACTCTCGTCATGAATATGCACCTGGGGCATCAGCATATAAGGGAAATAAAGTAATAGTCAATCTCAATCAAGACCCGTCCTCCAGCTGATTTATTGAAAGAACTCGAGACCATCTTCCAAGAACTTAAAACGCAAGCTAGCTGATTATGTATCGAATTTTCATTCTATAATTTCTTTATTCATTATTATTCTATTTTTCAGACAAGCCAGTTAGTTTTAGCTGGCTTTTTCATATTTTAATTTTGCAAGATGATCTTCGTTGCTAATACAGTGACTGCTATGTCACATGCATGCGTTTTCCAGCTACTCGGACCGTAATCCATCTGTCATACGGATGCGTTGTCCGGCTACTGGGACCGTGGTCCCAGCAGTCGCAGTGAATGGCTGTTTCCGATAACTGGGACCGTGGTCTCAGCAGTCACATGATACGTTGTCCAGGCCACTGGGACCGTGGTCCCGCCGGTCGCGCCGGATCGTTATCCGGTAACTGGAGCCGTGGTCCCAGCGGTCCACGGATGTGTTGTCCGGCTGCTGGGACCGTGGTCCCGGCGGTGGCCGTAAAACATTTATAGGCTACTGGGACGGTGATCCATCTGTCGTACGGATGCGTTGTCCGGCTACTGGGACCGTGGTCTCAGCAGTCACATGCGATGATTGTCCAGCCACTGGACGTGGTCCCAGCAGTCACATGGAATACGTTGTCCGATCATCGGACGTGGTCCCGGCGGTCCACGGATGTGTTGTCCTGCTACTGGACGTCGGTCCCACATAAGGATGTCAGTGGACTCCGCTGTTTATGCCGCGCCAGCGTCGCGGCGGGTGTCAACGCCGTGCCTCCAGCTGCTATAGCCCGACTGCGGTTAATGCAAGGGACATGGCAGGGCCATCTCCACCGTCCCCGGTCGCAGTTGAATTTTCATGTTTTTCAACGTTCTTCCCGTCGTTCTCTCGCTCAGGTTTCAGCTCGATAACCGTCTAGACCGTTTCTGCTTTTTATCTGCGCTGCGGCCTCCGGGTTCCGCCCTTGCATTTCCCGCGGATCGTCGGGCTGTCGTATCGGCACGGCGAAGCGGTCGCCGCATCGAGGACGGAGAAAACTATGACCACCGCTTATCGCTTTATGCACCGTCACACCCGTAACACGCTGGTTGCCCGTGGCTGGCCAGCCACGATGGATATCGATACCAGCCTGAATTATTCGCGTGGGGAAGGCGTGGCTTTCTATGGCCAGCTGGGGGCGTCCGATCTGCTGCGCCTGTTGCCTGAAATTGCGCTGCGTGGCCTGATGCCGGATAGCGCGCTGAATGAACTGCTGCCGCTGGTTAGCGGAAGCAATCTGATTGTTCGTCTCTACCGGAACTCGCTGGGCCACCGCAAAGCCCACGCTGGCACGATTCGCTGGAATACGATAACTGTCCTGCCGGGATGTCGGTAAAACAAATCCTGTGCCTCCTGAAAGCCCTGCGAGACGAAATCAACCATGTCTGTAGCTGTGTCGCCGCTGCCGGATACCGGCCTGACAGAAGCCCTGCGTCCTGCTGCTGATCCTCTGAGTATTACCAGCCGGACGCGCAACTTCACGCTCTCCGTGATTGAAGTGGAAGCTGGAAACGATGATACCGAGTGGGATAACGACACCCTTGACGCGCGCCTGAAAGCCGTTCTCGACGGGCAGGAAAACGTACGTCGCCTCCAGATCCGTCTCGAATGTCACGGTCGCGTTGTTGGTGTCACGCACGTACCGTTCGCTGCGTCACCCAGACAGCCCATCACGCGCATGGTTTGACGCCGCTGGTTACGTGATGCGGTCCGAGGCCCGCGCCGAAATTGACGCGATGAGATGCGGTCATTCTCCGGAATCCGGATTGCTGCGTAGCCGACGGGCGGGGGCAGATTGCCCCGCAGTTCTGTACCGGAATCAGATGTCGCGTAGCTCCGCTATACCAGCGCGACCTCCTCGCTGTTACGGGCGCGCGGGGAGGAAAGCTCGTGCGGTCTGCGGCTAACGCCGTGCCTTCGCTTAGCCCGACCGCTGCGTATGCAAGGACGGCACGTGGCTGGCGCCACCTCCACCGTCGCCCAGGTCGCAGTAAATTTGACGATTATCAGGCGTTCTTCCCATTTTTCTGCTCAAAAATTCGCAGAAAAACGTCCAGACCGCCTCTGCTTTCTGTCGCTGCGGCCT
The DNA here is from genome assembly GCF_059725275.1 of Kluyvera fluvialis. Lineage (NCBI taxonomy): Bacteria > Pseudomonadati > Pseudomonadota > Gammaproteobacteria > Enterobacterales > Enterobacteriaceae > Kluyvera > Kluyvera fluvialis. The sequence goes on from NZ_AP046143.1 coordinate 7,535, forward strand.
CCGCTTCCCGACCTTGCATCCTCCGCTTTTCGTGGCTGTCGTGTCGGCACGGCGTTAGCCGGTACTCGGATAACCTGGACTATGCGAGGGAACACCCATGAACACTATCGCACCACAACCCGTGGTATACGTTGGCACTTATCACAAATACAACTGTGGCAGCCTGGCCGGGAAATGGTTTGATTTGACCGATTTCGACGAGAAGAAGATTTCTGGAAGCCTGCCACGCGCTCCACGCGAACGAGCATGATCCTGAACTGATGTTTCAGGATATTGAGGGTATCCCATCGCAGTTTGTTCTGAAAGCTCAGTGGACTGGGATTTTACGCGGCTTATAAGCAGGCGAAGGAGGAGGGCGAAGACGCAGCGTATCGCGTCGGCGATTTCAGCGGCGAATGCGACTTTGACGCGTTCGAAACGCCTATTATGGCGAGGCCGTGAGCGAAGAAGATTTTGCTGTGGACTACGTGAACGAACACAGCCTGCTGGCGGCTATCCCTGAGAGCCTGCGCGGCTACTTTGACTATGACGCGTTTGCCCGTGATTTGTTTATCGACACTTTCAACTTCATTGATGGCTATGTTTTCCATCGCTAATCCAGATAAGGCAGGGGAACCCTTCAGAAAGGTACCTTATGAAAATGACACCTGAAACACGCAAATTTCTGAAACACTACAAAACTCTGGTAAACGAACGCCGCGGGAATTAGGCCTCAGACCAATAACGACGCCAATGCTCCTTGACGATATTTCCGGTATTGTCGACTCGTCGCGAGCGACTATCGGCGGCCAGTTTATCCAGCAAAAAGTTGAATATTAGTCGCCGATGCGGCCGATGTGCCGCCTGTTGCGCGCGGGAAAACCCTGTCATCCCGGCGGGATAACTGCCGGGAAAGCGCCTGCGGCGCATTCCCTGCCGCCGGTGAAGCCGGTGATGAATCGTTTCTGAAATCTCTGCCTTTCCTGCTGTCGTGTCTGAAACGCGCTGGCCTGCGTGGGCGTGGGCGTGGGCGTGGGCGTGGGCGTCAGGGCGTGGGCGTGGGCGTGGGCGTGGGCGTGGGCGTGGGCGCTATGGCCATAACCAGAAAGATAAAATTGTGGCTTTTAATCCATTTTTTCCCACCGGCAGGTTGACCCGGGCGACTTCCCTTCGGGAACCGGCCTATCATGTCCCGCACGGCCAGCCGCGCTGTCTCTGCCCTTCGGGTTTCCATCCAGGCTGTCGCAAAGGCAGCTTGCAGCATCCGTAAACGGATGCGCCGCCCGGTCGCGCCGTTACCTGCGCTCGATGCACCCGTCCCGGGCTGTAAGGGGCAACGTTGCAGACGTTGCCTGCTCTCTCCCGCCACTTCCTCTGCGTTCATTCCTTGCTGAGTGCCTTTCCGGTCGCGGATTACAACCACAACCCGTCTTGCTGTCAGGGCCGACGAAGTCTTTCGCAGCAAATTTTTTCCGGACGAGCCGGAATAAATTTCCCCACTCACCCCGGACATCTTCACCAGGCCGTGCTCGTTACGCTCTTGCGGAAAGGTCCTCCGCCAGTGAAGACGCCAGAAGAAAGCAGGAGCTGCCTCTAAAAACCGAACCAATGGAGTTTTTTGATTGGGCAAATTGTCGAAGGATTTCCTGAATCAGCCTGAGTCATTACGGCAGTCTACGGCTGAGGGGTTCTGCACTGGCGGCGCTGCTGAATGGCGAAGTTGTCAATGCACCTGCACCGCTGCTGCTCGATGGGCGCTCTACACACGAAGCGCAAAAACGGTGTCTGCTTCTCTTCAAATGTGGCTATCGAAAATGACCAGTAGATCGCATTTTCAGTTAGCGATGCGTGACGAAAACGGTCAGTTGATTGAACGGGTCTGGAATTTTCAGCCCAATGCAGGACAGGTTCTGAATAGTTACCTGAAAAACCACGGCAGAGCGATACAGCAGTAAACCGAAAGGTGTTCTGCGGAGATCCACCTGCAGAACGCGACAATCATCAAATGGAGGAAATAAGCAATGTCAGTAGCTAATGTTAATGCAAAACCAGGCCGAATAAAACCAATGTGAAAAGAAAGTTGTCAGCGCTGAACTGAAATGCACGCTCGATGCTGCCGTTATTCAGTATGTTCCGCTGTCCAATCTTATTAAATCACCGCTGAACGTACGCACTATCCCGTATACCGCCGACAGCGTTAAACGCCTGGCGAACTGGATTGAAACTCTGGGCTGTTACATAATCTCGTGGTCCACGCACTGCCAGAGGGGAAATCCGGTGTTGCTGCAGGTGGTCGCCGTATGACGGCTCTGACACTTCTGTGTGAAATGGGCGTATTAGTACCGATTATCAGGTTCCGGTGAAGAGTGTCAGTGACGAGCTTGCTGTTGAAGCGTCTTATGCTGAGAACAACAAACTGGAAACCATGCCGCCCTCCGAGCAGATCATGGCGCATTCGGGACATTAGCGGCTCAGGGTCAACCGCTGCGCAGATTGGTGACGGTCTGGGCTATGGCTCCGCCATGTACAGCGCATGCTGAAACTGGCAAACCTCGCCCCTGCGCTGCTGGAAAAGCTCGGCGAACGATGAACTTAATGTCGAACAGTGTCAGGCGCTGTGTCTGGAGTCCGATCAGGCTCGTCAGCTTCAGGTGTTTGAACAAGTCCAGAGCTCAATGGCAGAACCCCTCTGCGTTCCAGCTGAAAAAAAGCAATAGCCAATACTGAAATTTCAGTAACTAGTTCCAGTTTTGTCTTTGTTGGGCGTGAAGCGTATGAGGCGGCTGGCGGCGTGGTTCGAGAAGATTTATTTCAGCAGGAAGGGGCTGGTACGGTTGATTCTGTGCTGGTTGATCGCCTTGTGCAGGAAAGCTCGACACCATTGCGCTGCAGGTTGAACTGAGTGAAGGCTGGGCGTGGAGCGTGGGCCGCCCAGAACCCGTAGGCCGTTATGGTCAGGATGGGCTGGATTACCTGCTGCTGACCAAACCCGAAACCGTCTATACCAACGAAGAACTGGCGCGTCTGGACGAACTGACCGAGAAATTTAATACCTTTGACAGTGCCTGTGATGAAGCCGACGCGCTTGATGATGAAATTACCCGTATTCATGAAGAAGCGAAACCACGGGCGTGGACCATTCAAATGAAGGCCAGCGCTGGCGTTGTCGCCAGTTTCCAGTATGGCGAACTGGTCATTCAACGTGGTGTGTGCCGCACTGCCGACCTTGCGGAAAAGGAAGTGAATGAAGCTGATGGCGCAACAAATGCCGTTTCGTCTATCACAATGGTGGCTTCGTCGATGCCGCCGAGGGTGTCGCCGCGCCGCAGCTTCTGAAAATGTCCTCCAGAACGTACGCTTGCCGTACAGGCGGCGCTGATGCAGCAGCCGTCTAAAGCGGTGGCGCTGATGGTTGTTGGCGTATGTGCGCTGATGTGTTTATAGGCTGGGGAGAGCAGGACCAACCCGATTAGTGTTCGGGTGAGTGTTGGTCATTACTCGCAGACGCAGAATGCTCCGTCAGGCAAAGAGGGTCACGGTTATTGCTGCGATCCGAGCCGAAGGTCAGCGTCTTGAGGCGCTGTTACCGGAAGGCTGGCGCAAGGATTTCACCACGTTTTTCGTCTCGATGGTGGGTGCTGATGTCTCTTATCGCGTTGTATATTACGGCGTGTTCCGTCGATGGCGTTCAGGAGCGTGAATGTGGACGTACTCAACGCGGCGAGCTTCAATGCGCTGGAAACCGCGATTGACTTCAATCTGCGTGACTGGTGGCATCCGACCAAAGACGGGTACTTCAAAGGCGTGAAGCATGAGCAGATCGTAGAGTCTCTGAAAGAGGCGGGGATGGAAGGGGCCGCGTCCCGATGCGGCGAAGATGAAAAAGGGGGATGCTGCCGAGCTTGCTGAGGATCGTCTGAAAGACACTCACTGGGTTCGGCGTGGTTATGCGCCACGCCGCCGAAAGCTGGGTTGAAGAAGCCGGACTGAAACAGCCACCCGGGCGTTCGCCGCCTGATACGGAGAGCCGCCCCATCGGGGCGGCGATAAGGAGATCTTCTATGACTATTCATCATTCCCGTCTTGCCGCGATGACCGCCGAAGAGTTGAAGCTCATCGCGCTGGCTTTCAGCACCGTAGTGAACTGACCAGAATGCCGTCATGAATGCCTTCACGCTCCCTGATAAATGTGACATGAACGGCGAGTTTCGCAGTGAGTTCGGCGGCCTGTTCCGGTTGAGGGTGCCGTTTGCCCCCTGAGCATGGTCGCTTTGAAGTGGTGGTATGCAGCCCCGGTGAAATAGGTGATACTGCGCTTTATGCTGATTGCTATGGCTCAGGGAGAGCGTCTGGCCTGTGTTCATCAGTCCTCTTTCTTCGATGCCCGTGAAATCAGCCGCATTCTGTGTCAGATCAGCGGTCTTCACTGGGACGGATAACCGGGGCATCTTCTTCCTGCCCCTAGCTCGAATTCATAAGCTGAGGCTCGGTACGAGTGGTTCATCCGGCTCGAAATTAATCGCCTGGCCGTAGCCTGCATACCGGAGACCTTTGTCTGTCACGGCATTAATCACCAGTTGCTGGTTATCGGCTGTTGGTGTGGCCAGCGCCGGATAAAGTGTATTGTTCAGTCTGACGACGCCCTGAAGATGCTCACCGGCCAAGACGACAAGGAGCAGATCAACCTGCTGTGTCTGCGGATTCATTGATGCCATCACCAGGATCGCACTATCGGTTCACCTTTAGTCGGTGGGGCGACGGTGGCGTTGCCTGCTGGTATGGTCTGCCGGGTGGCGATCCTCTTCTGAGATAGAAATTCCGGTCCTCAAGCCGTGGTGGCAATTTCAGTTAGCGGGTATATTAGGCCAGCTTTGCCTAAATATGCTGGGTGATTTTTCCAAACATCGACCAGGGAATGATTGTAACTGTTGTCCCTGCTCCGGTTGCGTATGGGAACGGCGATTCCTGTGGCTGCCGGTACCAGTGACGAGTTATTTTTTACACGCTCTTTATTTTCACCTTCTTCTTCCAGGTATCCCGTGAATCCAGCGTTAAGGTAACGACGTCTCTCCCTTTTCCACGTTCTGCACCAGCTCCCGTAAGTCCTGGCCCCAGTAGACATGGCTGCCTGCACGGTTTTTCAACTCAATAAAGTAGCTTCCTCCCTGTTTCTCGCCATTTCATATACGGCTTCACCGTGATTTACCAGCACTGCAGTAACACTCTGGCCTGGGTTAAGTGCTGCTGGCGCAGGTTCTTCAGCGACGACCGGGACTCTCTTTGCATTCTTTTCTTCCGCTGCGGTTACCGGTGATGTCGTCTCAACGGTGGTCACACGGGGCATGGGCCCTGCTGTTGCGGTTTGTCGGGGGGGCTGGGGAGATGGCGGCCCGCGGGGCGCTCAGACGCCATTTCGGACGCCGGTGTCCGGACAGGTTCCGTGCCATCGGATGGCGAATGTCGATGTAAGTCCGGAGTAGCAGGCATATCGGTTAACTACAAATACCCAGCTCCTCAAGGTCAGGTATCACACTCGGAATGACCCGTAATGTCACTGAAAGCGCCTTGTCTTCACGTGCCGCCGTACCCTGAATGATATGCGAGCGAAGACGAATACGTTCACTACGACCCAGCCCATAACGACCATGCATATCACCATCAATCTGTATTGCACAGTCTGAAGGCATGCCACCCTGAACCCACAGACGAGCCTCTCTGCCCATCATTCGTCAGTGCGTCACCCAGCATGCTGTTCGGAAGCTCCTGTCTGGATACACGTTCCCGACGACCGTAGCGGCTTACAGAAACCGGCGCGCCGCCCTGCAGGTCATACCACTGACGGCATGTCGGCACACCAGACGAAGAATGATTTAAATTCCTCAGCGGTAAATCGCCCAAAGTGGGGATCAGTGCAAATTCTTCTGCCAAAGCTGTGTGACTCGCCATTAATTTCCTCCTGCCGTGACAGTTGGCCTCCAGCGCGATTTTTGCAGCTCAAAGGCCGCATGTGTCTTAAGTTGACGAACTCTGTCGCCGGTAATCATTTTATTGTCGGTACCGGTCACTGCTGCTGCTGCTCGGTGACTTCCGGCCAGCTTCTATCATTCCAGCCGCACAGCAGCGAGTACAACATCATGCCGTTGTAGTCGCGTGTCGGTCTTCATGTTGGCTTCCAGCGTCAGGTCGGCATTTTCACGTCCTTCCTGCCATCCTTTCCTGAGTGCGTTTTCCCACACTTCCCGCTGCGTTCATTCTCTGGCGTGACCGAGTTCCTCCGTCCAGGTGTTGCCGTTGTTGCAAGACCTCTGAGCAACCAGTTGCGCCAGCGAGGTGGGTTGCTTAACAATCTTTCCCGGCCGTGCAATTGTCCAGACTTTCGACGAGGTACGTATTTGATTGGGCGTGATATCGCGACATCCTGCGCTTCTGTGATAACCGGTGGTAACCAGCCATCAGAGCTAATCAGGGGGCGGAAATCGTAAAGCGCATAGTGTCAATTCCCTGGTATTAAGCGCCTAGGTTAATTCCCATGCTCGCTGAGCCTTTACCTACCACGGAAGCCCATAGTTTTCCCAGCTTCGGTCAGCATTTGCCAGCGTGTTTCGGAAAGACCATCAGGTCGCTGGCGTTCGGGGTTTAACCAGGTATAGTCAGGTGGTACTGCAGCTTTTTCTGGTTGTGTAGAAAGAGAGAGAGAGAGAGAGAGACCGATGTACAGCCTAGCAGGACGGCAGGAAAGTGTCGAAAGAAGTAGTTTCATTTTGGGCGGACTCCGGTTTCATGAAGGTAAGCTGTAACAGTCCCGGATACTGGTTTATTGAGGCCCGCCAGGCATGTGGCTCAACTATTCGCAGGGCATTTGCTGAAGGTCATATTTCGCACATGGATGGATACGGGAAGGGGAAGCCGGACACCGCTGTAGTTGAACTGAAGACCGCGCGCCTGGGCCAGCGTGTTTGAGCAGCTCGATGGCATCACCATCCCAGTCGAATGATAGCGAATCACTGTTGGCGTGCAGTACCGGTAGCGAACGGGTAACGGCTTCGTTTTTATGACTGCCGATAATTCCACAATCCACGTCTGGTACTGGGCATGCCGTGTAGCGGCTACGCTTGAGGCCGCGCCATAGTTGCTGGTTAATGACTGAGGAGCATTAGCAGGCGCGGTCTATTGCTGGCAGCCTGCAGAGCGGGCTGATAGCAGCATCACTGGAAGGTTTATTTTGCTCATAGGTTTCCTTGCCGTTGGTATTGGCTGGACGGTTTAACAAATTACAGTGGGGAGGGTAGGAAAATACGGCTAGCCAGATTAGTTGGTCACCGCTGACCGATAAGCGCAGGAACCGCGACTTCGGGAACGCAGGCATCGATAAAGACCTGGTTGTTCAGGCATCCATACCCACAGCCGTCCTTGTTGCCATTGGTATTGAATTCGGCTGTCCGGGGTAAAGGGCAGTCCCCAGCTGGTCCAGTGGAACTACGCCATCCTGCACACCCGTCTGATGCCGGTATTCATTTAACCAGATCGGCCGGAAGTTAACATCTGGCTGGCGTACAGATTTGCGGTCTAGACTTTGAGCCAATGAATTGATGCTCTCTGCTGAATATCGATATCGCTAGCGATGAGAAACGGGAAAAGGATTACGGCCAGCATAACCAGCTCATTCTTTCGCCGGTGTATCAGATACGGCGACTGACGCTGGACACGCGAACCGTCAGCATAAAGCGGTGTTCTGCGTTTTTGTACAACCTGAACATAAATCCAGCATGAACTCAGAGGACCACGGAATATGAGAGGCGCTTCGAGCTGGTAATCAGTACAGCGTTTGGCCAGATTAATGTCCAGTTTGCAGAGGCCCCGGATTCACAACGTTGTTCGCTCACCCATTTTGATAAAACTTCTCGTAATGTTTTACCTGTAGCACTGCCACGTTTTCCCATCGATGACCGGTGCTACGGGTTTACCAAAGGTCGCGCTATTGGCAGGGGCGTCAAGTTTGACGGAAATCGGTGAATTGGGGAGCGGTGCTGTGAAAGCGGCTATGGCTGGTTTTTCTGCTGCTCCCCCACTGAACGGATTATGTGGTGCTGCAGCAGGAGTGCTGGCTGCAACCAGTGTTGCGGAGGTGTAGCGAGAAGGCAGGGTTTCTCCTGTCCGTGAAAGGGTAATGATTTGTTTATTTTCCAGCCCACATTGCCCGAGATAGATTGCTCAGCCAGAAGGCGTTTAAGGACGCGTGTCCACTTAATCATCGTATTATACCGAAACTACGCGTGTTTTGAGCTTCGTCTGGAGGTGTTTCGTATTCCAGTTTCCACCCGGAGGGTATGATTCGCCGGACCCACTGCTCAAGTGTAGGGTTGCATCCTGGAGAAAGGGATCAACGGCAGCGGATTGGTTTGTCCCGTCATTGTTAGCATTGTTGTGTTGCAGTGTAGCGCCAGGTGCTAGGTGAGGTAGGTAAATAAATAAATAAATAAATAAACAGCTAAATAAATAAACAAATAAACTAGAGAGAGAGAGAGAGAGAGAGAGAGAGAGAGAGAGAGAGAGAGGTAGGTATAGGTGAGGTAGGTAGGTAGGTAGGTAGGTAGGTGTAGGTATATATAGGTAGGTAGGTATATAAATAGGTAGGTAGGTAGGTAGGTAAATGCACATCAAAGCCACACCACAACATGATAATGATTTTGGGCAGTGAAGGCACATGGCCACTCTAGGTGATGTAGCAGTGCTGTTGCAGGATTGGGTAAACATCACAATACATTTCTACTTGGTCCATTACCTGTTTTTGATATAGACCAACATAATGATTTATCTGGATAATGGTAGGATTTGGAGCGTTGAAGAACAGCGCGCGCCGAAAAATCAGCTCATGGTCAGGTATCAACCCCGCACCTGCTCCAGCGCTGGGTCAACAGGTTCCACAGTGCAGATCAGTAGAATTCCAGTACCATGATCCGGTCAGCGGCCATTTCCTGGTTTCCAGATAACGAAGAAAACCGAAGATTCACAATGAAATCAGCGGTTCGAAATCGACGGGAAAGGCCAGTGATAACAGCAACGTGGTACGGATAAGGATTATTTGTGGGCCCTTAATGAATTTTGACTTCCATCCGCACCTGGATGTACGCATCCTGTATGCCAGCCGGATTCTGGCCAGCCCTCGGTGTCCGATATACACGGATCCGGATGCTTGCCCTGTCGAGTGTGAATTCGCGTCGGTTTTGAGCCACGGAGAACCTGTCGTTATGAAATGTCTCTTCAACCTGATGCAGGCTATGTTTACAGCTGTTGTTTGATGATGAGGTGAAGGTGACCGGTGAGGTGGTCATTGCGCCTACAGGCGAGAAGCTCCTCCATGCGTGTTAGTTGAAGGATGTGGTTTGAACGGCTTTTTTGACGATCAAGAAGCTCAGAGGTTACGTGTTCTGGCCAGGGGCATAAGGAATGTCTCCAGCCATGACTGCTCAGAGAGTTCAGTACTGCTCTGAACCGAATAAAAAAAAATGGCGGCTTTCTTGAAGATACAGCGTTCATCCAGTGTGTTGAGTATCCAATCTATTGGGCTGCTTGTGATCTTTCTGTAACGACTGCATACAGTAAAACTCGCTTGTCATCCCTCTGAATGCGTCATGCCAGCATGCACCACGCAGCCACTGAGCAATGAACTTTCGCTTACCAATTTCTGACTTGATTTCGTGGTTTTCTTCTGCGGTTCGTACGGCAACGAGGATACACCACAGAAAATGGGCAATTTCTTCCTGATTAGGTACATGCTGTTTTCTCGCTATTTCTGTTTCTGGCGATCGCATCTCCACCTTCATTCCGACAGGGGAAGGAAGCCTTGGATTGGCTAACTGGTTACAGACAGGGGGGAGTGTTCGAGGTAGGACCAGTACAAACGCCATTGCCAGAAACAGGATGTGAAAAAAAAGCCCCCGACATTGGAGGAGTCCGTGCGTGGAGAAATGGATAATTCTTGGACTTACCGGTACGAAAGCTAGGTTAGTACCCGTGGGACTCGGGTTGGTTGATAAATCTAGCAGCATCGCGATTCGGGAGACTGGATGAGCAATGCTTTCAATTTGCATTAGGTGCTTGTACTGACGTTAGTCAGCCAGATGTTGAAGCCGATTCCAGGCTCAGTAGCAGAAGGATGATGAGTGGGGTCTGGGTATACCTTCATTAAAGCGTGTACGACAGAGGGACTAGCGGGACTAATTTGTCGTCCTACCTTAACAAAGTCACAAAACGCTGATGCACAATATGTTAATATTATGATAATCAAAATTTGCTTTAAGGAAAAAATAACCGGGAAATACTGCACTAACCCGTTTTCTAAATACATGTGGTTTGTCGCTACGTGGTATTGTTTCAACGTCAGCGGCGTCCAAGGTCTATACATTATCATATGCGGGCCAGTCAAATAACTTTTCTCTGTTTTTCCCTCCGGTGATATAGAGGGCTAAGTACCATTGTTAATTGCGAAATATCCTGAATATTCATTTTTGAACGCTTCGCGCAGAATCAATCCCTGCAAGGACAATTATTATATTCGAGTGGGCGAATACATTGACACATGAGAGCTAAACAGGCTTATGAACAATCGCTTAAGATTGGCTGCTGTCCTTCAAATACCGTCATATCTCAATGTACTCTTGTAAACGAAACCCAGAAAAGCATAATTGGCAGCACTACTATCTGGAGTCATTGCTATATTTATTGAGCAGTTAATAAATGTAAAGTGTAAATGAGAAGAATCCCAAGATTGTCCCCCCTTTTCGGCGACGCTGAGGCTATTTATTGATCACCAAAAGAAATGAACGCAATAGTATTGCAGTCCTTAATGCATCATTACTTTCTAATTAAGGCTCTTTGTACTTCGTTTTAATAGGTCTTAGACGAGTGGATGGTGATAAATAACAACTTTCAGCAATAACATCATATGAGCTCTAAAGCGTATAGGGTTGATACCTCTAATTGTTTTTTAGAAAGTTCAGGGAACGCACCCTCTAATCGCTCTGTAATACTTGGATCAAACATAAAAATCCCTCAATAAATCAATGAGAAAGACTATACGTAGGATGAAAGTGTCTGCTAATGGGGTAAAACCCCATTGACGAAGGTGCGTTGAGGCGAAAACTCAAGAGATGGCAGGAAGATACTGCGCATAGAGCAGCTGCAGAAACATGAAAGGGCTGTAAGGGGTATGATAGGCAGTGAATAGCACATGGTAAGCTCCGATGATGATTTAAGACCTATCGCAGGAGTTTCCACACTCGATGGCGATAGCCCAGACGGGGGTGGAAATACCGGCATCATCGGAACCGGCCAGGCTTAGAGCCTGCCCCGCCTGAGCTACCATTGAATGGTGCATAACCCAAAAAAGCGAGTTAGCAAATGGTGCAAAGACGTTGTCGCAATAAAAAAGACGCAACAGCGCCTTTAATTGCTGATGATGTGCACGGGTTTCCACGCCCGATCACAGATTTTGCTGTGACTCTCGAAGGTTACTGTCAATACGTAACGACGTCAACCGAGTAAACAGGATAGTTGTATTTGAACATGCGAAACCTTGGCTTTAGGAATCGTGGTGGCGCATATAGATCCCATCTTTTCTCCTGGCAAAAGCGTATCAACTCTTTACGGCAGGTTGTCCCTGTTTTTTGAAGGCAGCTACTAATCCTATGTTCTACGGCTTTCAGAGATAGACCTAGAGTCCGTGACATGTCCTTACAACTCAGCCTCATCGTAATGAGAAAGATGATCTCCCATTCGGCATTAGTGAAAAAATCGGACGGTTTATCATGGAGAAGAGGTTTTGGGACAGCACCTTCCAGCACGTAGCTAGGACAGAAAACATTAACAGGGCTTATTTGTAGCATTGTGCCAACACATGCGCCGTCATCATCATAAAATGGGCTTGAATCGAAGCACATGGTCTGTAGAGAAGCGTTCTTCCCGATAGGGTGTGTGACTATGGATGAAACTTTGTCACGGTGTTGCATAACCAATTGTTCTTGCTCGTGTATTCGGCGAGCAAGATATGCCAATGAAGTAGGGAGCTCATCCAGCTTTCTGCCAACTATGGGGTAATCAAAGGGAAGATTTATCAGCTTCATAAATGACTGATTTACAGCCATATACTGCATATTGCCATTCTTGATCGCCATGGGGGATTTGCTGTTGCAGATCAGGTTGATTATCTGAGGGGAAATTGATTGTTTTTTTTTGAAAGAGCGCTTAGAGATATCATTAAGAGTACTGCCATATACGTATGAATAATAAGGTATTTATTGGTATTTGTGCCTAAACTAGAATACATAAAGATATTGAACTGATTGTGATCATTCATCCCAAAAATGGATAAAAGTGCTTTTAAGTGTTTTTTCTTGTGCTAGTATCAATAAGAATTTCAGGATTATCAGTTAGGTGGTGGTTTATGGCGTACCCGATACATTGCACAAAGGTGACGAGCATTACGGAATTCAAGCGTGATCCGCTTGGAACCGTCGAGTCAGCTGATGGTGAAGCAATTGCCGTGTTTAACCGCAGTGCGCCAGCCTTTTACCTCGTACCACTTGAACTGTTTGAAGAACTGAAGCGTGATGCAGATGCTTTTCGCGCGTTGAAGAAAAGCTGACAGCGTAAAGATACCTAAAATTGATCCTTTTTTGCTGAAGTGCTAGAGTCGGCGAAATCGTAGAAGTTATTGTTTCATAGGGTTGTCACGCCAGAAGGTGACAAGAACTGAGGGAATTGAGTACTTCAGATAAAACAAAACCCCGATAATCTAAGATACTTGGCGGCATCAGCTGATTAACGGGGTTCAGAGTATAACTGTACAGAAGTGTTGCTTCTGTATGGGGAGTATAACCCGTGCGTGAAAAAAGACAAGACCTTACGTGCATACTCTATCTGCGCAACATAAGCGCAGGGAGCTGTGTCTGAGCATAATCCGAACGATACGATCCAGTATCGGCAAGTTAAAAATCCATGCCCTGAATTCACACCTCGTGAAGGGAAAAAGACGCTACCGTTTTGCCAAAAGCTGATGTCAAAAGCTGAAGGTTTCACGTCGCGTTTTGATTTCGCTATTCATGTTGCCTACCTACGTTCGCAGGGAAAGCGTCATCGTATGCCTCCATTGTTGCGCCGGCGGGCTATTGATGCATTACTGCAGGGGCTGTGCTTTCACTACGACCCGTTAGCTAATCGCGTTCAGCGCTCGATCACAAACCTGGCGATAGAATGTGGGCTGGCCACCGAATCTAAAAATGGGAATCTTGCTATTACGAGGGCTACTCGTGCTCTCCAGTTCCTGGCAGAACTCCATTTAATTACCTACCAGACGGAATACGACCCACAAATTGGCTGTAACATCCCGACTGACATTACCTTTACCCCTGCGTTGTTTTCTGCACTCGATGTGTCTGACGTTGCTGTCGCAGCTGCACGGCGAAGCCGTGTGGAATGGGAGAATAAACAGCGCGAAAAGCAACACCTTCCACGTCTTGGAATGGATGAGCTGATCGCGAAAGCCTGGCGCTTTGTCCGCGAACGATTTCGTAGCTATCAGGCGGAACGAAAAGCGCATGGCCAGAAGCGTGCTCGAGCTCGTCGTGATGTTGATCGCACACGCAAAGACATTGTTACCCTGGTTAAGCAGCAACTGACTCGAGAGTATGCTACAGGTCGTTTTGTCGGTGGCCATGATGCTCTCAAGCGTGAACTGGAACGCCGAGTTAAAGAACGAATGATAATGTCCCGAGGTAATAACTACACGCGCCTGGCGCCACTACCCACCTAGTATACATGTCTCATGTATCCGGTTGACGCCGGAGGCCTTTCTACGCCTGCAGGATAGAACTGCCTGATATTTGAACACCGCAGGAGGTTCAGTCGGTCTTCAACTGGTCTTTAAGCTGCAGCAATAAGCCTCTAATCTTACCTGACGTGCACATTTGCAGCCTGTTATTGGTTATTCACAATTAACTGCAAGGGAACTTTCTATAAGGTTACAACCGATATGCCATTAAGCCGCTACCCGAATGAGTTTCAAAGTGCGTGGTTCCCTTTAAAAAACTGTTCTGTATCTCTTTTAAATAACTAAGGTCTTATTCATATAAATACATAACCTGTTCGTCGTCTGCCCTGTGTGCAGACTAAGAGAGTGACCACCCTTGCAGCGACCGTTCCGGCCGCGCCGGTTCGGCAACTACAAGGGTACCTCCCACCGCAAGCGGCGGGCACAAGACACCACCACTAGTTACAACATACATATATATAGTAATACTAGTCGTGCACATCGGTGGCCACTGAGACGAACCTCACCACTGAAAAGCCGCGCCGCCCCGGGCCGAAGGCCCGGAACTGTGCCGCTTTTAATGATGGATGTTGTAACTAGATTTCTTCATTGCTGTAAATGGCGCTGCGGTAAGATTGGAGTACACGCTCGTAAGCGCCCCTGAGGGCCGCTAACGCGGAGATACGCCACAGCTGCGGCTTCGCCTTGCTGTGACCACTCCGACCGCGCACAAGCCGTCCTGTGTTGCTGTTGGCGGGTTTGGGCTTTGCAGGGCGGAGGGGGTGCTGCCGTATCTGACCAGTATCTGAAAACTCAGGTTGCGAGATTCACTCAGCCCGGAGCCGGAAAAGAAAAACCCCGCGCAATACTGCGCGGTTGTATCGCTTCGCTCCCATGCGCTATGCGCATCGGTAATCATTTCATACGTAGCCACGTGGCTGGTAATCAGACTATTAACATCGAGCAGACAACATCCCCTGATATTCGGGTAGTCATCGTTCAGAAATAGACCCTACGCAGAACACTTCCAGTTTCCCAAAAAGACTCCGCTTTAAATTGCTGAACAAGCTCCGCCTTGCTTCAGGCCGCAACTTTAACTGTCTCCTCCATGCACCGTGCGCGGGTACTACAAATAGGCAATACCGCAAAATGAAACAGAATATCAGTCAGTACATAAACTCAACCCACAGTATCTGGATGTGGAATAAAAAATTGTTTTATTATATATTTATACATCTAGCGCTTTACCTTATCTGATGATAAAGCTCACCCACGCAAAACAAATCATTAAACTTAGCTATAAATAACCTTGTGAATACAACGCCTGCTTTTAGGATTTTTATTGGAGAAAACTCTATACCAGCCTTATTTTCTGGACAGCTGGAAATACGTCAGTGATGACAGTGCCCGCCAGGACCTCTTTGCCGATACACATCACTACGACCCTCCGGCTGGGAAATCAGCTTGACGACGGCGAAAGGCTGGCAGAGGCAGGTGTTTATACGCCGTGGTTTGTAGTCAGTGAGGATGAGAACGACACGCTGGCTGACTTAACCAGATCTACAGGCAGTCCCGCCAGGGACTGCCTTCCATAAACAGGAGAATACCATGAGCACATCGCTGTTCAGCAAAACCCCTTCGGTCACGGTTCTCGACAACCGGGGTCTGACCGTGCGCGACATCTCGTACCACCGCCATCCCGCCTCCCCGGACGTGACCAGTGAGCGCATCACACGCCATCACCACGATGCCCGGGGCTTTCTATACAGAGCACTGACCCGCGACTGCACGACGCCGGGCTGGCGAACTTCACGTATCTTACGACCTGGCCGGCAACGCTCTGCGCTCGCAGGGCGCAGACAACGGAACCACCGTCAGCCTGAATGATGCCGGCAGGCCGACCTTTTATCGCAGTCAGCAATATCTGCTCTACCGATGAGGGTAAGCGATATCAGCCGGCTATGACCCGCACCTGGCAGTATGAGGCTGCAATGCTGCCCGGCCGTCCGGTAAGCGTGACCGAACAGGTTACAGGCGGTGCTCCCCGCATCACGGAGCGCTTCATTTATGCCGACAATCCGGAACAGAGAAGGCCCTGAATCTCGCCGGCGCCTGCGTCCAGGCGCACTACGACACAGCCGGCCTGGTGCAGACCGACAGCGTGGCACTGACCGGCGTGCCGCTCTCCGTCACCCGGCGTCTGCTGAAAGATGCGGATAATCCAGATAATGTGGCCGACTGGCAGGGAGGCGGATGCTCAGCGTGGAAGACCTGCTTGATGGTGGCGGTACTACCACCCGGACCACCGCTGACGCCACAGGAGCAGTACTCATCACCACGGACGCAAAAGGCAACCAACAGCGCGTGTCCTTGACGTGGCGGGCCTGCTGTCTGGCAGCTGGCTGACGATGACGGGCGGAAAAGAGCAGACATCGTCGCCTCCCTGACGTACCTCGGCCGCAGGCCAGAAGCTGCGCGAGGAGCACGGCAACGGCGTGGTGACCACGTTCACGTATGAAGCCGAGACGCAGCGCCTGACCGGGATTAAAACGGAAGCGTCCCGCGGGCATAAGTCAGAGCAGAAAGATACACAGGACCTGCGCTATGAGTACGACCCGGTGGGCAACGTCCTGAAAATCAGCAACGACGCGGAAGAGACGCGCTTCTGGCGCAACCAGAAGGTGGTGCCGGAGAACACGTATGTCTACGACAGCCTGTACCAGTGGTCAGCGCCACCGGGCGCGAGATGGCCAATGCCGGTCAGCAGGGCAGCAGCCTGCCCGCCACCATCGTTCCCCTCTCCCACCGACAGTTCTGCATATACCAGTTACACCCGCACTTACACTTATGACGAAGCCGGCAATTGACGAGACGTCACGCTCCGGCAACAGGCAGTGGTTACGCCGCCAGAATAACCATAGCAACCGGAGCAACCGGGGCGTACTGAGCACGCTGACGGAAAATCCCGCAGACGTGGACGCGCTGTTCACCGGCCGGCGGGCAGCAGATTCAACTGCAGCCGGGACAAACTCTGGTCTGGACGCCGCGTAACGAGCTGCTGAAGGTGACGCCCGTGACCCGCGATGGTGGAGCGGACGACAGTGAGAGCTACCGCTATGACGCAGACAGCCAGCGCATCCTTAAGGTCAGCGTACAGAAAACGGGTAACAGCATGCAGACGCAACGGGTGTTCGTATCTGGCAGGATTGGGAACTGCGCAGTACGGCTACAGGAACACGGAAACAGAAAACCTGCAAGTTATAACTGTGGGCGAAGCGGGCCTGGCGCAGGTGCGGGGTGCTGCACTGGGAGAGTGGTAGACCGGAAAGCATCATCAACGACCAGGTGCGTACAACTCGATAACCTGACGGGCAGCAGCCAGCTGGGAGCTGGACAACGCCGGTAACATTATCAGCATGGAGGAATACTATCCTTACGGCGGCACGGCGGTGTGGACGGCGCGAAGCCAGGCGGAGGTGAGTTACAAAACAATCAGGTACTCGGGCAAGGGCGCGATGCGACAGGGCTGTCTTACTACGGCTACCGGTACTACCAGACGTGGGGCGTGCAGATGGCTCTCTAGATCCTGCAGGCACGGTGGAATGGGCTTAATCCTCTATCAAATGGTAAAAAATAATCCGATCACTAATTATGATAGCGATGGTCAGGCAACACTTTAGGTAATGCTATATCAGGACTCAGTAATATTATAGAAAATGGAGTTCCCATGCCATCAATGCCATCAATGCCATCAATGCCATCAATGCCATCAATGCCATCAATGCCATCAATGCCATCATTATTTTCCCTCCTCCGTTTTGTTGCTGGTAAAGTTTCCAAATATGCCTATAAGGCGGGAATAAAACGCTTATTTAAACATTGCGAGAAATAATATTGAGCGCATAAGAAAATCTCGGCTGGCTAAAGGTGTTTTTATCGGTGGATTAATGGGGATGGCTGTAGGGGAGCATCGCAACCGCAGGTTTGGCTATTCCGGTTGCTATTGGCGCTGCAGGCGCTGCGACGCTGATAGGAGGGGCATTAGGTACTTTAGTGGGCGAATAGCATCTGGATTTTCCCGTTTACTCCATAAAGCACCAGGTCCGACCTCTGTAAGGGCAGCAACTGCCGGACGATTCGCTAATGCTTATTAATGGTGGTACAACTCAGTCTGCCGTAAATACGACTCTGATTGGTGGCATTACTGATACTTGTTTGAATTTTTAGGACGATCCTCTGACATTAGAATAACAACAGGAGGTGAAATAGGTACTGTCTGCAGGAACCGATGTTGCGTTGCATGGAGGAACATCCGGGATAGTAACCCATATACGGCCCTGATAGGTGTCTCTCTTGGTTCGTTAGGTGCTGAGTCATATACAGATATGGAAGGAATAGGTGAGTTAGCAGCGGTAAGTGCCTATGAGGGCAATTGGTAGAGGTCTTGACAGAATGCTCGGTTTTTCAGGTGGAAATATTGCCAGGAGACTTGGAAACAGAGCCTTACAATCAATAACAGGTTTAAACCAGCTCAGCCATCCTGCCGAATATGCAATGTTCTGCAGCTTATGCTGGAGGTAGATTTTTCTTTGGAAGTACGAACCCGGGCAACAAATAACTTCGAAAATTTCAGAAATCTATCTATCGACTGATAACTTAAATTGTAAATTTATTCTGCAACCCGAGTTAATGATTCCGGGTTGCAGAGTAGTCAGGTGAACGGGAGGATTCAGGAGAGAACATCCTGGCCCCACACAAATATAACCGTCACAGTGGCCATTCATCCGTTTCTTCCGCCTGCTTCAGTGGCCTTAGTTGGCCTTTTGTTATCTGCTCTGCAAGCATGAATGTGTAATGCCCCAGCATGTTGATATGTGCGTGCCTCAGTGGCGAAAGCGGCTTCATCCTCTTCATTGATGGTTTCACCTTCATTGCGCAAACGATCCAGTGCAGCCTGCATGTAGATGGTATTCCACAGAACGACAGCATTGGTCACACAGTCCCAGCGCACCCAACTGATCTTCCTGTCGATCCTGGTAACGTTTTCTTATTTCACCTTTTTGTCCATGACAAATTGCTCTGGCGACGGCGTGTCGGCTTTCACCCCGGTTCAGTTGGGTAAGGATACGGCGGCGATAAACTTCATCATCAATATAATTAAGCAGATACAGTGTCTTGTTTATTTTTCCCGCTTCGATAATGGCCTGCGTCAGGCCAGAAGGCCTTTCGCTACTCAACAATGAACGGATTGCCCGCCTAGAGCCCAGATTTTTCCCAGCGTCAGGGAACCGGCCATACGCATCATGTCATCCCAGTTCTGCTCTATCTTCCGCGTATTGGCTGTGTTACGGGCAAGATTATCCAGTACGCCATAATCGGCAAATCTTTATCCACTCGCCAGAAAACTGAAGCACCGGCATCAGCCAGGCGCGGAGAAAACTGATAGCCCAGTAACCAGAAGGGCCAAAATCAGGTCGCTGGAGCCTGCCAATCGGTCATTATTTCCGTTGGGTTTAGCCCGGTTTGTTGCTCCGTAACCCTTCCAGTACAAATATGGAATCCCTTAGCGTGCCAGGAACGACAAACGCCATGAAATCCGGAATATTGATCTGAAAATGAAGTTGTACCAGGAAGATCCACGACGGGAACCAAAATATTTTCGATTAGGAGCTGCATGTACCGTTCTTACCGGGGCAATAAACCGCATGCCGTCAGCAGAGGCTACCTCACCACCGCCCCATTTTTGAGCAAGAGGCAGAGTAGACTGATAGTCAACCGTTGGCGTCTTTGCTTGACCACGTTTCTGCCCTGAGATAATTTTGCCGGGTCCAGCTTCAGACGGTAACGGGTCAGCGCCGGAATATTCGGGCGAATTAAGCCTATACCAATATTACAGGCTTCAACTGCACAATACTGACGGTAGGTTATCCATACGCGCCGCCCGCTTCGCTTGCATGGGTAAATTCATCTGCAAATCCGGTATGCGCGTTAATTTCAAGAAGGAGTTCTGTCAGATCGACAACTGGCAGCAGGTCAGATATACGTTTTGAGAGTAACTTCAGCGTCGGCGGCTCATCCAGCCCGTTCAGATGAGCAATGTCAGCTTCGTACGTTTGCCGGTGAAATCCAGCAAGCAGCCTGATTATCGGAAAAATTTTTGGAAACCTGTCGGTACACTGTGTCGAGCTGCCGGGTCAGCGCGTTACAGCCTCTCCGCGCGTTAAGGGGATGTCCGAGGGACGATATACCTGCACTCTGTTGGTGTGCCAGTCCTGACCCTGGAGAAGTTTAGCCCGCGGATCTCCCCAGCGTTCGCTCCGTGCGACGTAAATATCACGTCGCCGCAGACTGTCCTGTAACTTATTCATAACACAGAGGGTATAGCCCTGTCGGGATAAATGGCCGTCTTTACCATAGCAGAGTCGCTTCCAGACCCCTATAATAGTGGACACCAATTATTGTCAGAGCCTAAACTGGTTACCACAATGCTGATGAATTAACCGGACTTGGGAGTAATGAGATGAAAAAATCGGCGCTTTCTATCAGCATCGCATTTTGGTATGGGCGGTAATCTTTTTCACCCAAACAGGGCTAGGGGTTGGTGTTCGCTTGGCTATCGGCGCCGATGTTTTTCATCAGCCTGCCACTCTGGTTGCATTGCCCGCCAAGTTACTGGTATTAATCCGTATGATGCAATGTTTGGCAATTAGGCGTGATTGAAAAAAAAACGCCCATAAGAGCGGTGGCGGTGGCTCCAATTAGTAGGACATGTATTTTTCGATGAAGCCACCGATGACTTTTTCGTGAAGCTCAACTGAGCGCGAGAAGCAGATTGTTTTACGAGCCAACCGCTTAATGCGGGTGCGGAGGCGTCTGGGTATTATGCTCAATGCGTTGGGTGAATATTTTGCCGGCCAGATGCTTATCCTTCAACACCTCCCGCCCCAGTCGTCACTGGTGATCATGCCGATATTGAATGGCGTAAGCAGGGTCAGTGGCTCCCGGCAGGCTTCATCGGTTCGGGTACCAAATGTGTAGGCCAGTACACCGCCAGTTTTGGTGTTGTGCGCATACCAGAGCCAGTGTTGCCGGGCTTTACGGCCAACGAAGTCCACTTCTCGTCGAGTTCGCAGATAAGTGCCACATCAGCATGGGCGACGGGCGAAGAGGTTATTCGCTTTGGCGCGAGTTTTTTAAAGTTCGGATGACGGTGTTGATGCCAATTTCCAGCGTTCTGGCGGTATCGCGAACCCCGGCACCATTGAAGGCCATTTCAGTGATCTGCTCTTTGATGCCTGGCTTACGGGCTTCATAAGCGTAAGTGAGCTGAAATACGCGTGTGGCATTCACGGCAGTCCGTCATGACCTTTAGGGTTCTGACCATGGCGGTAAAATCTGAGCAGAGCTGACAACGGGGACAATGAGCGTTAACGCTGACCATGAGAGAACCTCAAAAGCCCACATTATACATCAGACTCAACCAATTAAGGCATAACCCGGTAGTTTATTATAATTTCCCCCCATGTTCTTTAAAAAAAGAACACACGTTAACCACACGTTTGGAGTCGATTATGCACCATGTTGAGCATATTCTTAAGAAGTTGAATGACAAAAATCAGCAATCTCTCTCACTTCAGCTTTCTGATGTCATGACATTATCGCTGTCCGAATTGCGCAGCCTGTACCGTGGAGTACTGAGCCGCAGTGAGACGACCTTTTGTACAACGCAGCCCGGCAAGCAAAAAACGAAAACACGCTTACAGAGGCGCGCATTGTAAGCGGCGCCAACCCGCAACTGGCTAATGCTGTGCATTTAGGTATCAAACCCTCCCGCTCACGCGAGATTACGATACTGGTTTGCCGGCAGAGCGAAGCGGAATACGTCAAACCAGGCAATGTGGCGTCCATGTTCTCGCCGGCAGCCTACCTCACGATGTACCGTGAGGCCAGGGCATTGCACCCGGAGGATCGGTCCTGGAATCTGGATAAACGTCGCCCTGACCTGAAGAGCCTGCTGCTGAGTCAGGCCAGTCAGGACGAGGAGGTGGCGACATTGACACTGGCCTCTGAATTATGCTCGATAAACATCCTGCAGGCAGAAGCGCTGGAGAATAAAGACGCGCTGCTGGAAAAACTTTCCACCTATCGCCTGACAGGCGTTACGCCTTACCATGCGCCTTATGAGACCACGTATCTATTACTGCAGGATGAATCCCTGTCGTTTACCAAAGCGCCGGCCGTCGCGGCGCCGGCCGACCCCACCTCCTTACTGGCCATTAAATCTGACATCTCACCCGAGCTGTACAGCATCCTACGGAGGAACACTGACAGAAGAAAACTCGGCGCAGCTGATTAAAGATAATTTTGGTGATATTGATGTTCCCTCATTTTGTGCTGCTGTCAATTTAGCACAATAACATTATCATTTGTCTCTGGATGAACTGGCCCACTTTGGTGTTCGTAATGACTTTTCTGCTTTATCCTCCAGCGAGGCCTATGTTTATGACCAGTTATCACTGATAATAGATGCGTCCGGGGATAATCCGGATTCCTGCATATTCGTCGTGAGTATACCAGAATAAATATCAGGTTAATTATGCTGACTTAATCCCATTAGGGGGAGAGGTATAAGTATAAATACAGCGTAACCTCGATGAACAGCACTCTATCTAATTTTAAAATCGTTGATGGTCAGAATAATGTGCTTTATCAGGAAGATAGGTTTCGTCCCTGAAGCAAATAAAGACTATGAGGTTGAAATCTCCATTCCGGGATGCAAATCTCGCCAACCCGGTTACACTTCACATTCAACGAGTAAACCCCGGACTCAGGGGGTATTTCGATGTAGGCACTATCTTCAGAATCGAAAAACAACCCCTCAACATATTTCTGTTGCGCCTCAATAAAGCCATTCGTCTGAGCAAGGCGGCACAGCTGCCCCTCAGGATATCGAACGAGCGGTCATGGCCGTCAACAATGAATTACAAATTGATGCTGCCGTATTAAGCACCCTGTTTTATGGCCAATATTATACCGAGCAGTACGCCATTAACTTCGACGAGGCATTGATATTGTGTGGGGCGGCGATATCACAATACCAGTCAGCGGGTAAGCCAAGTCAATTTGAACGCCTGTTAACACACCTCCACTGAATGGACAGGTGTTTTCTGCCGACGGTGCTGCACTGGATTTGCGCCCTGGCCAGTCTCGACGACACCTTCCGCCTGGCGGTGTTAAAGCGCGCCTTCCTGGTGGAACCATTCAGAGCTGTATTCGCTGCGGCTGATGGCCGGCGGCGGTGATTTCGTTGTTACCCGGAAAGGCTGTCGCAACTGTATTGTGTTTGCCTGCTGGCACGCATTCATCGGCTAACGGTGACAGAGTTGTCTCAGTTACTCTCCGTATCGCCTTATACCGAAAAGACCATCGCTGAATTGTCGTCAGCGGAATTGGGGGATTGATTGCATTCCTGGCTCAGACGACGCAGTGGCTGGCTGAGCAAAAGTGGTCTGTTAACGATATCTGGCTGATGACCACGACCCGCTACAGCACCCTGATGACGCCCACATTAAGAATCTGCTTTCACACGCTGCGTAATGGTGGGCTACCCAACCCGCTCCCCAGGATTGCAGACGATGGCTCGCTGATGACAGCGTTGGCCCCGACTGATTGCCGCCTCCGTTCAGCTAAGCTCCGCAGAGGTGGCCGCTGGCGTTCTGGCAGTGGGTAAACCAAATTCAACCCGCTGGATTATCGGTGAATGTTTTTGTTGCCCTAATCCAAAGAGAGAGTGCCGCGCTAACCCCCGAAGAGAACATGAGGAGCTGGTTAGTTTCTGTCAGGTGCTGGGGCAAATGCGCTCTTTGTGCGCGCCACCTCACTGAGTGCCGGGGAGTTGGCGCTGTTGGTGGCCCAGCCCTCTCGCTTTATGGATGCGGATACATTGCACCATGATTTACTGACCCTGCACAGCATCACCCGCTTCCATGCATTCATTACCCGCTGTGGCGGGCAGGGCATACGGCGATTTTAACCGCACTGAGTCAGGGGGCGTTAACGCCAACCTTGCTGGCCGCCGCCATCTCACTGGATGAGACGCTGGTGAGTCAGGCGCTGCAAGAAGTTTAACGCAGAAGCCGCGACATTTACCGGTTGGCAGGAAGTGGATGTCGCCCTGCAATGGCTGTTTGTCGCCACCACGCTGCATATTACCCCTGCGGCGGTACGCGGATTGCTGGCACTGAAATACAATACAGATAATCCCCCTTCCTATGCAGCCTGGCAGGCAGCAGCGGATAGCCTGCAGGCAGGACTGGATACAACGCAAACAGCAACGCTGCATGCACAACAGGATGCGTTTCTAACTCAGGCGCTGGAGGCCTATTATCTGCGCAACCATGTACCATCAGGTACCGGAGTCATTATTGGTTCTGACGACCTGTATGGCTACCTGCTGATAGACAGCCAGGTCTCAGCACAGATAAAAACGACGCGCCTGGCCAGAGCAATAGCCAGCGTGCAGGCTGTATGTCAACCGGGCGCTAAACGGGCTGGATGGCGGGGTCAGTACGGCAGTGAAAAGCCGCCCAGTATTTTACCGACTGGGGAGACGTATAACAAAGAAACGCTACAGCACCTGGGCGGGCGTTGGAGCTGGGTATTACCCGGAGAACTACGTTTGACCCGACGGTGCGTATCGGCCAGACGGAAATGATGGGATACGCTGCTGCAGGAAGTGTCTCAAAGCCAGTTGAACAGCGAGACGTTAGAAGCCGGGTTTGATTAACTACCTGGCGGCTTTGAAGACATTGCCACCTTAGCGTTATCAGTGGTTATCATGACAATGTGAATACCGATGAAGGCAACACCTGGTTTATCGGTCAAAGTCAGACCATGCCCCGCCACTTCTACTGGCGCAAGTTAGACCACAGCAAGGGAGTGGACGGACGCTACGCTACCAATGCCTGGAGCGAGTGGAAGGAGATTGTTTGCGGCATGACGCCACATCTGAGCCTGATTAGACCGGTTATCTTCAAATCTCGCCTGCACGTGGTCTGGGTGGAAGAGGAGGTGCGGAAAAGTGAGGAGGTGCAAGAAGGTGGTGATGGCGCGTCACAAGATATTTACTACCACCTGAAAATCTCCCGGTTACGTTATGATGGCAGTTGGGCATTCCCATTTACCTTTGATTTCATTGGCCCACTTAAGAAAGAAAGGATAGATGACAGCATTGGGCTGTTTTGTGCGCAATATACCGAGGAAGATGTGCTGGCCGCCTATTGTACAAAAGCAGGATGAATACAGCAATGCCGATGCTGTTGAGGTTGTACAAGGTATCTTTATCTATTCCGATATGAAAGGGGTTGTAAAAGGCAGGGACGCATTGACGATGTTGTTAGCGGAA
The DNA here is from genome assembly GCF_059725275.1 of Kluyvera fluvialis. Taxonomy (NCBI): domain Bacteria; kingdom Pseudomonadati; phylum Pseudomonadota; class Gammaproteobacteria; order Enterobacterales; family Enterobacteriaceae; genus Kluyvera; species Kluyvera fluvialis. Next base: position 32,725 of record NZ_AP046143.1, read on the forward strand.
GCTTTACACATCTGGGATACCAATGAACATGCCGAGGTAAATTTCCGCATCACCTACAATAACGTCGCATACACCGTTGAGCACGAACAGGAATCCCAGCATTATCACTGAATTCCGATATCATTGAATTAAGTGCAAACTATGAGAAGCAAACGGTAACGCTTACGCCTAAATATAACAGCAAAGTACAATTCCATTGGTGTTATTTGGTATTTTGAAGATTTAATAAGCGATTACCCTTGGCTTGTTGAGGGGGGGCAGTTTTTAATGAAGATGGGGATCCCTTTATTGATTACACTCCACGGGATACAGAGTTTTTAACCAACTCATTATTACCATTCTCTGTATCATCTGAAATGAAAAAAACTGGAATTTGACACCACCCATATCATGTTTATGGATGCAACAGTGAAAATACCTGATGTTGGGATGGTTACTGATGGGTATATCTTTATTTTGCAATTGTATAGTAAAAAGGGATTCGGTCAGGGGCTGGGGGAATGAAGCCTTTCCCCGCGATTGTGCTCCTGAATGAAAATGAAGAACCCATAGGGATACCTGCGCCTCGAAGCAGCCCCCTTTATTGAGGTGTGGGATAATTTTAACAATGGCGAAAAGAACGAGCCAGATTATGGACAGACGGAATTTACATTTATTGGTTTTGTTGAATAAGGAGAGTCTGAGCAATACCTCAGAGATAACCGTCTATTATTTTCAAAGATCTTGATGAGGGTGATGGTTATGTTGTAGCAACCATTGCCCGTGATGGATTTTTCCTACTAATGCCATAATAAAAAAAACCACAGCAACAGTTACTATCCCTCCGACAAGCCGAATGAGAACGTGACGGTTTCCGCCGTGCGCAGTGAGCCTGATAATAGTGGTACACATACTATTCGACCCCGTACCTTCCCCCTTGCATGTGTTGGATACCCCCAGGAAGATTGAGCGCGCACTTACGTTTTCTCTTCGCTCGTTGGTGATCTCACCCTTGCTGCAGATACCGTGCGGGTGACCATTGATTCAGACAACGACGATTCGGCCTATCTCATTATATCATGATGCCAACGTGCAGTATATGCAGTCAGGCATATACCGTACCCGTCTGAACGCGCTGTTGCCTCACAGCTGGTTGTACGTGCCAATCGAGGGATTGATGCTATTTGTTCCGCGCGATACGCAGATGTTCAAGAGCCTAAAATGGGGTCAGGGAACCTATGTCACGCTGGAGTTGTCGCAATACGCCCCAATTCACGGCGATTCCATGGCGTTTTACGCTCTATCAGTTGAAAGTCTGGAAGTAATGACAGTAAAGATGTTATTGCCCGCGGTATGTTAAGTCCTAACAGGAAGACGATTGTCAATCTGTTCCTGCCGCGAAATAGAACACTATGGAAATGCTGACAACCCTCTATCTTTTTGCCGGGTATGCCAGTGGCAAAAAAAATGACATCAAATTATTCGTAAAGATATCCAGAACCCCGAAGGCTGGGTTTTGGATAAGAGCTTTAATAATGGCACCTTCCCGGGGCTTAATCAGGTCTATGGCCTGTCGGTCGCTACTACCATGGATTTTAGCGGTGCCAATGCCCTATTTCTGGAGTTGTTCTACTATACCCCAATGATGATGTTCCAGCGTTTGCTGCAGGAGCAGAACTTTACCGAAGCATTACGCCTGGATGAACTATGTCTGGTCATCCGGTTACACCGTTAACGGCGAAGAAGCAGGATATCTGTGGAACGTTCGCCCGCTGGAGGAGGATACCAGCTGGAATGCCACGCCGCTGGACGCCGTTGACCCCGATGCGGTGGCGCAGAATGACCCGATGCATTACAATTGATGACCGCCTTCATGAAGACGCTGGATTTGCTGATTGCCGCGGGGATGCAGCGTATCGCCAGCTGGAGCGTGACACCCTCAATGAAAGCAAAAATGTGGTACACCCAGGCACTGTCGCTGCTGGGGATGAACCCTATCTGGCCGAGGCTGGCAACTGGTCAGATCCGCAGCTGGGTGACGCCGCCAGTCAGACTGTGGCAGGTTACCCCGGCAACAGGCATTAGAAAAAGTTACGCCTGCAACAACCTGCGGAGGAAGCGCAACGCTCGGCAACGGCGACCCTCAGCGAAACTCCTGCACCCGCGGATTGTCAAAAGCAGGCGCTGTTGGCATTGCGGGCGCAGCGCGTAAAAGGTAGTGCATCACAGGCCGCTGAGCCGTTGGTGGAAGCTTTTCCCCGTACCGGTAAACTCGCTGACTGGACTGTTCCTGCCACAAATTAACCAGAAGCTGCAGGGGTACTGGAAACTGCTGGCGCAGCGGCTTTAGAACCTGCGTCATAACCTGTCCATTGACGGTCAACCGCTGTCATTGCCGGTATTTGCTGCGCCGGCCGCTCCGGCGGCTTTACTCAGTGCAGCAGTCATTACCTCTCAAGGGGGAGGGGCGCTGCCCAACGTCAAGATGCGGCTGTACCGTTTTCCGGGTGATGCTGGATGGCGCCCGGGTCTCGTGGGGCAGTTGATACAGTTTGGCTCGACCCTGCTCAGTCTCACTGAGCGGCAGGATGCGGAGGCATTGTCTGAGCTGCTGCAAAACGCAGCAGTGAACTGATGTTGCAGAGTGTCCGCATGCAGGATAAAACGCTGGCGGAAATCGATGCCAGAAACGCCGTGCTGCAGGAGAGCCGCCTGGGGCATGGGGCGCTTTGACAGCTACAGCCATCTGTATGAGGAGGATGTGAACAGCGGAGAGAAAAGGGCGATGGACCTGTATCTCAGTTCTTCCGCGACCAATACCTTCCGCAAAAGCCCTGCATCTGTCTGCCGCTGCCGCGGATATGGTGCCAAATATTTACGGTTTTGCGGTCGGGGAACCCATTTTGGGGGCTTGCTGAGCGCCACCGGGATGGGTATCGAAATCGCCGCGTCGACCTCGTTGACCGAGGCCGATAAAATCAGCCGTTCCGAGAATTATCGCCGCCGTCGGCAGGAATGGGAAATCCAGCGCAATAACGCACAGGCAGAAATGAAGCAAATTGATGCGCAACTGGCGGCATTGGCCATTCGCCGTGAAGCCGGCCGATTTGCAGAAACTACCCTGGAGACCCAACAGGCACAAACGCAGGCGCAGCTGGCTTTCCTGCTGGGAAATTCAGCAACCAGGCGTTGTATAACTGGTTGCGCGGTAAACTGTCAGCCATTTATTACCAGTTCTATGATTTTGGCCGTGTCTCGTTGCCTGATGGCACAGCAATCTTGGCAATACGATGTGGCTGATTTCGCAAAAACCTTCATTAAACCGGGGCGCTGGCAGGGCAACTACGCAGGCCTGCTGGCAGGCGAGAGTTTGATGTTGATGCTGGGACAGATGGAATAAAGCGTACCTGGAGCAAGATAAACGTGCCCTGGAAGTGACTCGTACTGCATCGCTGGCTCAGGTGTATGCAGGGTTGCCAGAAGATGAATTCGTCTTTAGCAAAGCCATGGCTGACTTGCTGGATGCGGGCAAGGCGAGTGTCGGTAACGGCAATAACACATTGAAAGTTGAGGGTGGGCAACTACAGGCTACCTTACAGCTCTCAACGCTCAATATAGGGAACGACTACCCTGCTGAGCTGGCGCTGTGCGCAGGATCAGCAAATCAGCGTTACGCTGCCGGCACTGGTCGGGCCTTATCCAGGATGTTCGCGCCGTGCTCAACTATGGGGGCAGTATCCAGAATCCGCGGTTGCAATGCTATCGCCGTCTCCCATGGCATGAATGAGCAGCGGCCAGTTCCAGTCTTGATTTTAACGACCCGCGTTATCTGCCGTTTGAGGGGATACCTGTGAGTGATGATGGCACACTGACGCTGAGTTTCCCGGAGGCTGACGGTAAACAGAAAGAACCTGCTACTGAGCCTGGCGGACATCATCCTGCCGCATTCGTTACACCATCCTTTAAATCCAGCGCAACATGCAGGCCCCTTCCGGGGGCCTTGCAAGGAGTCCATTTATGCATCAGTCAGACGCAGTGAAGATCGAGCCACCGTCTCTGCCTAAGGGGGGCGGCTTGCAGTCAGGGGATGGGAGAAAGCCTGGGGCGCTGCCGGGCCGACCGGCATGGCGTCGCTTTCCGTTCCGCTGCCCTTTCCGATGGGCGGGGTGTGGCGCCGGATCTGACCCTCAGCTACAACAGCGGCGCTGGCAACGGCATCTTCGGGCTGGGCTGGCAGGTCAGTAACCTGAGTATCAGCCGACGTACGCAACACGGAGTGCCATTATGATGACCGGGACACCTTCCTGTCGCCGGCCGGGGAAGTGCTGTTAGTGGCTCAGAATGCGGCGGGGCAGCCCGATCTCGGCAAGCGCACCGTCCTGCTCTGGCGCAACGCCTGCCCTTCTCTCATACGGTCACCCGCTATCAGCCCCGGGGTAACAGAAGGCCACAGCCGATTCGAATACTGGCAACAGAACGCGACGACAGGCGCGCAAGCGTTTTGGTGGTGTATACCCCGACGGTCAGGTCCATTTACTAGGAAAACCGCACAGGCCCGCCTCCTGTGACCCGACGAACGACAGCCATATCGCGCAGTGGTTACTGGAGGAAAGCATTACGCCGACCGGAGAACATATATACTACCAATACCGAGCGGAAGACGCCGCCGATTGCAACACCACTGAGCTAGAACAACACCCCTATGCGCTGAATACACAACGCTATCTGACGCAGGTGTCTTACGGTAATATCACCCCGGGAACCACGCCTCGGGTGCTGGGGAACACTCCCCCTCTCGCCGGAAGCTGGCTGTTTTCATGCGGTGTTCGATTATGGTGAGCGCACATTAGCCTCGGCGGAGGTGCCAACTTATACCCCCACGGGTGAATGGCTCTGCCGGCCTCGACAGCTCTTCCCACTACGCGTTCGGCTTCGAATTGAGAACACGGCGATTGTGCCGACAGGTTCTGATGTTTCATCGTCTGGCATCGCTGGCCGGTGAGGCTGCCTGCACAGGAGGAGCCGGCACTGGTTTCCCGCTTGGTATTGGATTATGACCTGCAGGATACGTTGTCCACGCTGGTTGCCGTCCGGCAACTGGACCTCCGCCGGTACCGTGCTGACCTTGCCGCCGTTGGAGTTTGACTACGGTCGACTTCTCGGCACCACTGCCCGCGCAGTGGACACCTCCAGCCGATACTGAACAACCTGAATGCAGAGCAGCCTTATCAGCTGGTTGACCTGCTCGGTGAAGGCGTGCCGGGTGTTTTATATCAGGACCAGGGCCTGGTGGTACCGGGGCTGCGCAGCGGCAGGCCGGGAGACGCGATGCGATCACCTATGCAGCCGCCACCCCACTGCCAGTGATACCTTCCCCCCAACAATCGGCGATGCTGATGGATTTGAACGGTGATGGGCAAATCGGACTGGGTGGTGACCCAACCTGGCATGAGCGGCTCTACAGCCAGCACGCCGACGGGCAATGGACGGGGTTTATCCCGCTGACCGCGTTTCCGGTGGAGTATTTCACCCCCAGGTCCCAATCTGACTGACCTGACCGGAGACGGCATTGCCGATTTGGCGCTTTGGTCCTAAAAGCGTGCGCCTGTACCCCAATAATCGAGCCGGGTTTACGGCCGGACAGGCGATAACTCAGCCTGAAGGTGTCACCCTGCCGATGCCCGGCCACAGACATTGGTGGCATTCGGCGACCTGCTGGGGTCGGGACAGCAGCACCTGGTGGCGGTCACTGCCGAAGGCGTGACCTGCTGGCCGTAATCTGGGACATGGTCGTTTTCGGCTCGCCCCCTGACGCTGACGGGGTTCAGTCAACCGGCCGAACGGTTCAATCCGGATCAGGTCTATCCTGGTAGATAGACGGTTCGGGGTGTGTGAGTCTCCTGTATGCCCAATCCACACACCTGTTTATTTACCCCAATGAGGGCGGTAACCGTTTCGGGGCGCCGTATTCGCTTGCGCTGCCTGATGGCGTTCATTTGACAACACCTGCCTGCTGCAGGCGGCGGACATCGAGGGACTGGGGGTACCCAGCCTTATTCTGACGGTGCCGCACATGGCGCCGGCCCATTGGCGGTATTATTCACCCGGGGAAACTCCTGGTTACTCAATGCCATGAACAACAATATGGGGCTGACACCACCTTACGGTATTCGAGCTCCGCCCAGTTCTGGTTGGATGAAAGAGCAGCTCTGCTGGCCGGGGAACAAACTGGTTTGTCATCTGCCGTTCCCGATACATACCCTGTGGCAAACGGAAAGTCGGGATGAAATCACCGGTAACCGCCTGCTCAGTACGGTGCGCTATGCTCAGGGGGTTTGGGACGGTCGGGGAGCGTGAGTTCCGGGGGTTCGGCTATGTGGAAACCTGCGATACGGACGAGCGCGCAAACAGGCTGCGCGCCGGAGCGGACGGCACCGGCGATGACCAAACTGGTTTGCTACCGGCAATCCTGGCGTCGATGATGCGCAACGCCTGCAGTTCTGGTAGGGCGATACACTGGCCTGGCCCGTTCATCATCCCCGTTTTACCGTCTGGGAAAATAACAATGATGTCCCGAGCGCCAGCTACGCAGGATGACAGATTTGGTTGCAACGGGGGCTAAAAGGCCTGCCGGTACGCCAGTGAATTGTATGGCCTGGATGGCGGTGAGGCCAAAACACCCCCTACAGCGTCAGCGAGTCCCGCCATCAGGTACGCCTGTGTCCGTCAGCATCATCGGCGCCAGTGGTGCAGGTTGCAGAAATCGAAAGCCGCGCTTACACCTATGAGCGTATCGGCAGCGACCCCGTGTGTACCCAGACGGTTCCTGGATCAGGATGTGATGGTCTGCCGCTGCGCAGCGTCAACATTCCTATGCGCGTCGCCTCCGGACGACGAGCAGTTCTCATACCCATCGTCGCTGCCCCCAACGGCCGTTGACAGCAGTTACGATGACCAGCAGCAGGTATTGCGTCTGGTGCAACAGCAAACACGCTGGCATCACCTGAGCACGGATGACACCTGGCTCATCGGCATCCCTGACAGTCAACGCAGTGATGCGCTTGAGTCGCCAGCGGAAACGGTGCCAGTCGACGGCATAACGCTGGAGGTGTTGCAGGACCCGAACGGTTTGCTGGCCAAAGACGCTCCACGGGTTTATCTGGGGCAGCAGCGTACGGCTTATACGGATGGTTCCGCAGCGGAATTGCCTGCACCGACCGTCCCGGTTCTGGTAGCCTATACTGAATCAGCTATCCTGGATGAGGCAACGCTGGCGGCATTCGATGGCGTGATGAGTGAAGCTGCTCTGCAGCAGAGGCTAACGCAGGGCGGGTACCTGCCCGTTCCCCGGCTGTTTGAGGATACCGGGAGTGAGCTGGTCTGGTGTGCCCGCCAGGGATACACGGACTACGGGGACGATTCACAGTTCTGGCGTCCGCTGGCCGTCAGGGACACAGTGTTAACGGGTAAAACGCGTCATCTCTGGGATACGCATTATTGCGTGGTGACGCAGAGGGAGGATGCCGCCGGACTGAAAACACAGGCAACCTATGATTACCGCTTTATGACCCCGGTTCATATTATCGATGTCAACGGCAACGAGAGTCATGCGGTGCTGGACGCGCTGGGGCACCTGACATCCATGCGGTTCTGGGGAACCGAAGCTGGTAAACGCACGGGCTACAGCACGCCAGCGGAAAAGCCGTTTACGGCGCCGAAGAGCGTGGAGGCAGCGTTGAGTCTGCCGCCGGGGTTGCCGGTGGCACAAAGCTTCACCTATGCGCCTGACAGCTGGATGCCAACAGCAACCGGGACACTTACGGCTGCTGACCGTGCCCGCCTGCGCGAAGTCCGGGTGATGACCGATGACGATGCTGTCTGCGCGCTGGCCCTTCGCCGCGCGCGGGGCCGCCGATTGCCCGCCGTGGATAGCCTCCTCCTGGCAGAGGATGCCCTCCGTTTGCCGCCTCACCATTGTGTGGTCACCACTGACCGCTATGACAGCGATGTTGAGCAACAACAACAGCAACAGGTCATGTTTGTGGACGGCTTTGGCCGTGTTCTGCAGACCTCGGTACGCCAGGCTTCCGGGCCGGCATACCAGCGGGATGAACAGGGAGCTCTGGTGGTCTCACCAGACGGAACGCTGACAGAAGCCAGTACTGACGTCCGCTGGGCGGTCACCGGTCGTACTGAGTACAACAATAAGGGCTGGCCGGTCAGAACTTATCAGCCCTGTTTTCTCGACGACTGGCGTTATGTTAACGACGACAGCGCCCGTACCGACCTGTATGCGGACACGGTCTGGTATGACCCGCTGGGGCGCGTCACACAGGTCGTGACTGCGTTGGGGTACTTGCAGCGTATGCAGACGTATCCGTGGTTCACCGTCAGCGAAGACGAGAACGACACCGCCGATGTTTAACCTGACAGCCCGGCAAACCACCGGGCGTTTTACTGGATCACCCCATCATGAGCACACGCGTCTCTCCCGCCCTGCACGCCGGCACCCCGACGCTGCAGGTCACCGACAACCGCGGCCTGACCGTCCGCCCCCTGCAGTACCACCGCCACCCCGATACCCCGTCGGTCACCGACGAGCGCATCACCCGCCAGGCCTATGACGCCCGCGGGGCCCTGACCCGCGCCTGCATGACGCCGGCCGAGTTAACTTCACCCTGTATCCCGACCTCGCCGGCACCACCGTGCAGCTCAGCGACATCGCCGGCCGTCCGCTGCTGGCTGTCGACGGCACCGGCGTTACCCGCACCTGGCAGTACGAGGAGGCCTCGCTGCCCGGCCGCCCGCTGGCGAGCCTGGAACAGCTGGCCAGCCAGGCAGTTCGCGTTATCGAACGCTTCGTCTATGCCGGCGCCTCCGCCGCCGAGCAGACGCTGAACCTGGCCGGGGAATGCGTGGCCTGCTACGACACCGCCGGCCTGCAGCAGACCGACAGCATTGCCCTGACCGGCATGCAGCTGTCCGTCACCCGGCGCCTGCTGAAGGACGCCGATAATCCGGACGCGCCGGCTGACTGGCAAGGTAACGATGCCTCGGCCTGGAACGACCTGCTGGCCGGTGAAGCCTACCCCCCCCTGACCACCACGGATGCGGCAGGTAACGTGCAGCGGGTGGACTATGACGTGGCCGGGCAACTGGCGGGCAGCGCGGCAGACGACACCGAAGGGTACCGCTATAACGGCGACAGTCAGCGCCTGCTGAAGGTCGGCACGCAGAAAACCGGCAACAGCATGCAGACGCAGCGGGTGCTGTACCTACCGGGGCTGGAGCTGCGCAGCACGAAAAGCGGCAGCGCGGAAACGGAGGGCCTGCTGGTCATCACCGTGGGCGAGGCCGGGCGGGCGCAGGTGCGGGCTGGAGGTAGGCGGGGACGGGCTGAACCTGTTCCGCATGTGCAGGAATAATCCGGTGACTTTGTTTGATGATAACGGGTTAGCTCCGTCCGATATGGGGTCAGTTTGGATATCGAAAATTATTGTACGTTAAGGTGATTTTTTATACATCTGATCTGCGGTAAGGGGACTTGACCACGTTGACAGACAACTATGAGCGAGTAGCGGACACGCCAGGTATCAACACGAGCAGCAATACTCTTCACTTGTCATATCGCTGCGATGCTAAACCCACAATCTAAGGCCTGGTGTGTTTTAATACTGCTGGGTTTCATCATTTAAAGGACAAGTTATGCTAATCATCTTCAGTGGATTGCCTGGTAGCGGGAAAAGCACGATCGCTAAGGCTTTGGCAAAGCAGTTAAGCGCATTTTATTTGCGAATCGACACGATTGAGCAAGCCATACTCAAAACCGAAGAAGATGACCGTGAAATGGGCCCTGCTGGTTATTTTGTCGCTTACTCACTCGCCAGGGAGAACCTACTATTAGGAGGAACAGTAATCACTGACTCAGTGAACCCACTGGCGTTAACCCGTAATGCATATCGAGAAGTAGCTTTATCCGCAAGCACCGGCTTTTTAGAAATTGAGATTGTATGCTCCGATGAGGTAGAACATCGTAAACGAGTAGAAACCAGAGTGTCTGAAGTAGAGGGGTTAACCCCGCCTGACTGGAAAGATGTCACAGATTTGACCTATGAACGATGGGACAGAGAACACCTCATTTTAGACTCATGCAGTTTATCCAGTGATGAATGTGTCTCGCGGATCATCAACGTTCTTTCCCAATGACTCGGTCTTAAGAACACTCCAACGGGAGCAGGTCATGTTATTTTAGCTTTTAAGTTTTATGAAGCGCTTGTATCCGGCAAACCTGTGACGCACTGTAGCCCGTAGCATCTGCCGTTTCCTGGATACTCAGTTTCTTTACCTGTCGGTAGTACAGGACTTTCTGATGTCGCTCCCGATCGGCCTGCTTATCCCGGTATTTCCCAGTGTATGTGGCCGTTTGGGAAACGGAAAATATTGTACGTTAAGGCTATTTTTTAACCATTCCAGCCTTTGAAAAAGCTACTTTGCAATCGTAGGTTCGTTAAGAATGTTTCTTGTACTTTTCAACTTTAGCTGGTCGCTAGCGGCGAAACTTACCTGAACCTGGCTGGCATCCGGTTTCAATGGTAAATATAATCAAGAGCCTGATTGATATATCCATGACCTAATGGCGATAAATTCATAAGTATTCTGAAACAACGTTTGTTTTACATAGGAAGGAAAAAGTTTTGGGCGACAGTGAGATTATTCTTCAAGGAGGTGGGCGATCTTTGGTAACAAAGAAGGGAGATGTGGTTTTCCGCGCCTCTACTCCTTGGTCAACGACAACCATTGCACTCCTCAGACATCTGGAGAAAGTTGGCTTCAAATACTCACCAAGGATTGTCGGTACTGGGTTCGATCCAGAAGGGCGAGAAATGGTTTCGTTTTTGAAGGGTGATTTTGTCCATCCTCAGCCTTGGAAAAACGAGGCTCTACCGTTACTGGGCAGATATTGAAAGAGTTGCATCAGGCAACCAGTTCTTTTTTACCGCCAGAAACCGCTCAATGGCGTCCATGGTTCGGTCAAGATTTAGGGACAGCTTCAGTGATAGGCCATTGCGACATGGGGCCTTGGAATATAGTCTGCCATAATCAATTACCCTTTGCGCTCATTGATTGGGAAGAGGCCGGTCCTGTTGACCCATTGATCGAACTTGCACAAACCTGCTGGCTAAATGCTCAGTTAGTCGATGATGATATTGCTGAAAAGCAAGGACTCCCTTCTGTTGAGGTTCGCGCACATCAAATGCGTATGTTACTTGATGGATATGGCGTCCACGTTTTCAGCGCGTTGGCTTTATTGAGAAAGTGAGGGATTTTGTGATTTTCAGTGCTGCGAATGAAGCTATTTCGGCGCGAGTGACGATGGATAGCAAAGAAATTGCTCCGCTTTGGGGATATCGTGGAGAACTCGCAGTGCAGCCTGGATCATCAAGACACCAGACAGCGCTAAATCGGATAATCATGGCGGGCTGAGTCCAGATATGAAATATACGGCTGGATTATCTATGGACACGCTATGCGTCTTCGCTATCTAAATAACCAAGAGATTGGAAAATTTTTCTATAAATATCATGAACCACTCTCTTTTTATTTTCATGATATTTTGCGATATCTACGCTACAACCTTGCACTGCCTCAAGCTTTGCATTCGCATACCGCAGACAGTCATCTTCTGACTGCCTAAGCCAATCTCGGAAAAGCAAATGCCGAGCTGTTTCAGGGGTATCCTGAGTAAAAATATGTAGATTAACTCTAGGATTTTCATAATGAAAAAGAACGATGACCATGGAAGCGGGGTTCACGAACAATTAGTCTAAACCCAAGGTTTTCAAGCGCTAATAAATATATTTCTTCATCCGCAGCATCGGCAACCGTCACGTCAATATCAATAACGGGTTTAGCGGTCAGACCAGGTACTGCCGTTGAACCCACATGATCAATTTTTAGTAGATTCGAACCTAATTTATTCTTAATTTTAGATTCCAATGCTGCATATATTTCCGGCCACGACGGATCATAAGCAACGACCGCAACATTCTCAATCGGCGGTACACCATTAACAAAGTAGCTATCCTGAGGATCGATGACATAATGCTCCATCATCTCTTTTGTGCTAACCATGAACTGATACCCATAATTATTCAAATTATGAACGATAGTATATGGCTCCTTTTATTTTAGGAAACGGAAAATATTGTATTTTAAGTTTTTTTTGTACTAACTGACATCAACTGGTCGTAAAGGACGATTCTTCCTTTCAATTAGCTTTTTATGGCTTCAAGAGTTTTTTTGCATCAATGCATTTGCAATACTACGCCACGGCGAACAGGAAAACCTCGCTCCACTACGTGAAAACCGTGTCGTAGAAAGAATGCTTCTGCTGCCTTACTTACATTTGACGTAAGTTCACAAACGCCCAGTTGTCTGGCTTTTTCATGAATGGTATTCATCAATAGTGTCCCTACTCCCTGTCTGGGATAGGTTCCCGATACAAAGAAGTGATCGATGTATCCATTCAGCTGGACGTCTGCGTATCCCGCTATTTCGCCATCCACCTCAACGATAAATGGCCGCAATTCCCTCATGTAGTTGCCCCATTGTTCCGGGTCCATATTTGGAGAAGCCCAAGCCTCTATTTGCTCATGTGTATAGTAGTGCGACGCGATGTGACGTACAGAGGATAAAAATACATTGAGCAAAGCAATTTCGTCACCATCTACGAATCTTCGTAGTTCCATAATTACCTCATACACGACAATGTTCTGTTGCCTTTAGCATTGAGCCTTATACTCAGAACAATCATTTTCGATAAATCTGCTTTGACTTGACGAGGAAAATCTTTACTCCCTATATCTGAAAAACCCCATTTATAATACGCATTCCTTGCTGCTGTTGCTGACTCCATTACATCAAGCCACATATGCGTAAGCTCAAGTTCACTCGCATGTTCTTGTGCTGCATTCAGCAGTTGCATGCCAATCCCCATCTTTTGGCTACCTGGAAGTAGGTAAATCCTCGAAATTTCTGCACCGCTAATATCATGTGTAATTGGATTTTCCGAATTTATTAACATTGTTAGAAAACCAACAATTTTACCCGATATTTCGGCAACCCATACCCTTGAGTTATCTCGTTGTAACAGTACCAAAAATGCTGATTTACTAAAAGTATCGAGTTGATGAGCTAGAGCAACGCAGTCACTCCACAGGTAATGGTATGCCGCAGCATAAGCGGCAGGACCAACCACACCCAATGTCTCAGCATCATGTGCAGATGCTCTCCTAATTGTTACTAATCTGTTCAATCTATCCCTCCCCATCTGGGGAATTTGTATGCAGTGGTCAACAAAAATTGGCCACGGTTTTAGAGTTTTCCAGAATAATCGTTCTGATTCATCCGGCATTGGATAGCCTGTTACCATGATGTAAATCTACAAATGGAGCGCCATCTGGAATGAGTTCCCAGTGACTCAGCCAGGGTTTGAATTTGTATTTATTCATAATCCTTTATCTTCCTGTCGGTAAAGGGACTGTATACGGCAGACTTGTGAGCGACTATAGCCCGTAGCTTCAGCTGTTTCCTGAATGCTCAGTTTCTTAGTCTGCCGATAGTAGAGGACTTTCTGGTGACGCTCCAGATCGGCCTGCTTACCCCGGTATTTACCCTGCGTATGGGCCCGTTCAATTCCCTGTTTTTGGCGCTGGCGACGGCTCAGCCAGTCCTTATGAGACATCGCGGCCATCAGGTCTATAAGCATGTTATTGATGGCGGTTATCACTGCGCGGGTGATTGGATCAGCCTGCGAAGGATCTTTATCTGACAGCGCCTGCCATGATGTGGGGACATCCAGGCTGACAATCCGCAGCTCGTGTTGTTCTATCTGTTTTTTCAGCGTCATCCAGTCGCTGTTACTCAGACGGGTCAGTCGGTCTATCTGCTCGACCAGTAAAATATCATTGTGGTGACTGTCCATCAGTAAGCGTCCCAGCTCCGGACGGTCAAGTTTTGTACCGCTGATATTCTCCCGGTAGTAACTGGCTATTTTATGTCCCCGCTCCTGAACGAACTGCTCCAACATCTCTTTTGCCCGATCGGCGAACTGATCTTCCGTCGATGCCCTTAAATAAGCTCTGATGAACATTTTTTCACCGCATTATCGCTTTTAGGTTGTTGCATTTACTCTATCGCATATAGGTTATGTCATTCATCGTGTTCAGTCACGTTTTAGTTATGGCACCAGGGTGTACCCTTATGCGATAACCATTTTGATTAAAAATACCGCATCGAATAATTTATGAGGGAAACTATATGGCAAGGAGGCAGATTCTTTCTCTGTCGGAAAGAGAATCATTACTGGCATTACCGGACGATGAGTTAACGCTGACCCGAATGGCCTATTTCAGTGAGCATGATCTGGCGCTTATCAGTGCTCACCGTAAACCCGCCAACCGTTTTGGTTTTGCCGTCCTTCTTTGCTATCTGAAAAATGTCGGTTTTGCCCCGGATAAAAAAATCCCACCCTCTGATGCGCTGCTGAAGCATATCGCCAGCAGGCTAAAGCTTACTGGGGATCTCTGGTCTGCTTACCTTTCCGGCAGGGATACGACTCGGCGTGAGCATTTAACCGAACTGTACTGCTATCTTGGCGTAAAGGCGTTCACCGGCAAAATACAGCAGGACTGTATTACACACCTGCTGTCGATGGCGACGCGCACCGATAAAGGTATTCTCCTGGCCGAAGAGCTGCTGGTCTGGCTCCGGCAGAACAAAGTGATAATCCCCGCGATTGATGTCGTGGAGCGTATCTGTGCGGAGGCCATGGCAGGCGGCGATAAAATCGTATTTCAGACCCTGAATGCTCCATTAAATCCGACTCACAGGGATGCCCTGGATCGTTTACTTGAGTCATCAGATAATCAGCCTTCCAGACTGACATGGCTTCTGCAACCGTCGGGTAAAATCAATGGTAAGAACGTGCTGCAACATATTGATCGGCTTAGTAGCATTGAATCGCTGGCATTACCGGAAGGTATAGATCGTACAATTCACCAGAACAGGTTGCTGAAACTGGCGCGGGAAGGCCGAAAGATGAGTAGCCGAGATTTGACCCGATTTTCAGCAGCCCGCCGTCATGCGATCCTGGTGTGCGTACTGGAGGAAGCCAGAGCCACACTGACAGACGAAGTGATTGAGCTGCATGAGCGCATGCTGAACAGTCTTTTCAGCAAAGCCAAAAGAACACAGGCTGAGCGCCTTCAGCAGACCGGAAAGCTGATCCAGTCCAAACTGAGGCAGTACATCGATGTCGGTCAGGCGCTGTCTGATGCCCGTGATTCCGGTGGTGATCCGTGGCTCGCAATAGAAAACATACTCCCATGGCCTGAATTTGTCGCCAGTCTGGAGGAAACACGCCACCTCGCCAGAAAAAATAATTTTGATCCGCTGCATATTATTACCGAGAAATACAGCACATTACGGAAATATGCCCCGCGCATGTTGTCAGCTTTACAGTTAGTCGCAACTCCGGCAGCGCAACCTCTGGCTGATGCGCTGGTTGTGATCAAGGATATGTACCGGAAGCAGTCACGTAAAGTACCGGCGACAGCGCCGCTTGAGTTTGTCCCCGAAAGCTGGCGCAAGGTGGTAATTACCCCTGCGGGTATTGACCGGCAGTACTATGAATTTTGTGCGCTCAGCGAGCTTAAGGGGGCGTTGCGCTCCGGGGACATCTGGGTTAAAGGTTCACGCCGCTACAAAAATTTTGATGATTACCTCATTCCCGAAAAAGACTTTAACAAACTCACACCGGCGCTGCCACTGCCCGTATCTGCTGATTATCATGAGTACATTACCAGCCGTATGACCCTGCTTCAGTCCAGACTTGAAGAGGTCAATGCCATGGCTGCCATTGGTGAACTGCCCGATGTGGAGATTTCCGACAGGGGCGTAAAAGTCTCTCCGCTGGACAACAGCGTTCCGGCGCAGGTTTCACCGCTGGCAGAGCTGGTTTACAGCATGCTACCGCGCCCTAAAATCACGGAAATTCTCGATGAGGTAAACAGCTGGACGACGTTTACCCGACATTTTTCGCATATAAAAAATGACATTACCCGTCCCGATACCCGCCTGCTCCTCACCACCATCCTTGCGGATGGCATCAATCTTGGCCTGACCAAAATGGCAGAAGCCTGCCCCGGTAGCACCAAATCATCACTCGAAGATATTCAGGCATGGTACATCCGCGATGAAACCTATTCAGCTGCTCTTGCAGAGCTGGTAAATGCGCAGGGAAAAAGACCACTGGCGGCATTCTGGGGCGACGGGACAACGTCATCATCAGATGGACAGAATTTCAGAACAGGCAGCTCAGGCCGCTACGCAGGGCAGGTTAACCCGAAATATGGGCAGGAGCCCGGACGTCATTTTTATACCCATATTTCGGATCAATACAGCCCGTTTTACACCTGCATAATCAGTCGGGTCAGGGATTCAACCCATGTTCTCGATGGCTTGCTGTACCACGAAAGCGACCTGGAAATCAGGGAGCATTACACCGATACCGCTGGTTTCACCGATCATGTCTTTGCCCTGATGCATCTGCTGGGATTTGCGTTCTGTCCGCGAATCAGGGATCTCCACGACAAGAAGCTGTTTATCAAAGGGAAAGCAGACCAATACCCGGCGCTTCAGTCACTGATATCAACGACCAGCCTGAATCTGAAAGAGATCAAAATTCACTGGCGTGAAGTGCTGCGTCTGGCAACCTCGATAAAGCAGGGAACCGTGACGGCATCCCTGATGCTGAAAAAGCTTGCCAGCTACCCCAAGCAAAACGGGCTTGCCAAAGCATTGAGGGAAATTGGCCGTATTGAACGAACTCTGTTTATGCTCGACTGGTTCCGCGATCCGGCACTTCGTCGGTGGGTACAGGCGGGACTGAATAAAGGAGAAGCCCGTAACGCGCTGGCGCGTGCGGTATTCCTGCACCGCCTGGGTGAAATCAGGGACCGAAAACCGGAAAATCAGAGCTATCGCGCCAGTGGACTGACGCTCCTGACAGCTGCCATATCCCTGTGGAATACCGTTTATATGGAAAGAGCGGTCGATGCCCTGAAGCGTAAAGGGGTGAAGATCAATGAGCAACTGCTGTCGCATTTGTCGCCGTTAGGCTGGGAGCACATCAATCTGACAGGCGATTATATCTGGAAAAGCAACCGGATACCGGCTTCCGGTAAGTTTCGTCGGCTGAGACCAGCTAAAGTAGAAAGGTCAAAAAGCAACCTTAACGTACAATAATTTTCGATATCCAAACTGACCCCTAATTACGCGCAAAGAAAAGGATCTCAAGGAGATCCTTTTCGGTTCGTGACCAGGTCGGCCGTCAGTCTGCGCTCTCCTGCCCGCCATATTTGGCTTTCAGGCGGGCAACGATCCGATCCATCGCCCCGCGCTCTCGCGCATAGCGCACTTTCCCCTGCAGCACCGGCAGAATGTGCATCCTTTTGTGTTGCTCATGGTTACCTTCCTGAAACTTAATGCGACAGAACCAGTTTTATTACTATTTACGGTTTTTTCAGTATTATTGATATACCAGTATCGTAGTATCCGGTGGTCGCATTCACACATTTCCCATTTTCATTTAATTGATAGAAATCATAAGCATTAACACCCATAGCAGGATCCATGTAACTTCCGTCAGGTCGACTTAAAACCCAGTGTAAGTCAGACGGGAGAGAAACATCAATTTCAATTTCAGGTGACCAAAATCTGATTCATCCTCATTTCTTACTGGACACCCCATTCCTTCGCATTGCTTTATTACTTCTGGGTAGAACCAAGATAGTAAAGCTGAAAAAAACAAATCATTCTTAGTCACTTCACAATCTATTCCTAAAAGCCTACACGCCGTAATAATACCTTGTGGCATCGAATAGCCAGCGTCCATCAGATTAATGCCCTGAGTACGATACGAAGTTAAGCCACTAGTAATTCTGTAGGCTCTGATTCACACTCATTAGTTAGCTCTAATTTTCCTCCATTATTTGCGCAATATGAATCTTGAAGAACTGGCATTTTCTCAACACCGCTCTTTGCGGCAACCAGTAAAGAACATGCAGCACAAGAGTTAAGAAATATCTGCCCCGAGAAAGAGGACCATCAAATGAACGAGAAGATGTTTCTTCTACGTTAGTAGACGATAGTGGTGCTATATGTGAAGAACTCGATATTATCATTTGATTTGCTCCATTAATAAACGACCCTGTACATGATTCAGTATAGCTTGGATAGCCAGCCTGTAGTGGTTTACTGAATTTGGCCACCTGAACAGAGGTGATATGCTCACCTCAGAACAACACAGGTGCCCGAATGAAAAGAAGAAATTTCAGTGCTGAGTTCAAACGTGAATCCGCTCAGCTTGTTCTCGACCAGAACTACACCGTGGCTGAAGCCGCTAAAGCCATGGATATTGGCCTTTCCACGATGACGCGCTGGGTAAAACAGCTTCGTGATGAACGTCAGGGTAAAACACCCAAAGCCTCCCCCATCACACCCGAACAAATCGAAATACGTGAATTAAAGAAAAAGCTTCAACGCATTGAAATGGAAAACGATATTTTAAAAAAGGCTACCGCGCTCTTGATGTCAGACTCCCTGAACAGTTCTCGCTAATCAGCGAACTCAGGGCGCGTTATCCTGTGGCGCTGCTATGCCATGTGTTTGGAGTCCACCGCAGCAGTTTTAAATACTGGCGATGCCGTCCTGCTGAACCCGATGCTGAGCGGGTACAACTGCGCAGTCTGGTCCGTGAGCTACACAGTACCAGTCACGGCTCTGCGGGCACCAGAAGCATTGCGGCCATGGCAACGCTCAGCGGTCATAGGATGGGACGCTGGCTTGTCCGGCGGCTGATGAAGGAAGCTGGCTTAGTCAGTTGCCAGCAACCAAAGCACAGATATAAGCGAGGAGGTCAGGAACATGTTGCCATCCCAAATGCTCTTGATCGCCAGTTTGCTGTAGCTGAACCCAACAAAATCTGGTGTGGCGATGTCACTTATATCTGGAGCGGCAAACGCTGGGCTTATCTTGCCGTTGTCCTCGATCTGTTTTCCCGAAAACCCATCGGCTGGGCAATGTCATTTTCGCCCGACAGCAAACTGACCATGAAAGCACTGGAAATGGCATGGGAAACGCGAGGAAGGCCATCTGGTGTGATGTTCCATAGTGATCAAGGCAGCCATTATACAAGCACGGAGTTCCGCCAGTTACTGTGGAGATGGCAGATAAAACAGAGTATGAGCCGTCGTGGAAACTGCTGGGATAACAGCCCAATGGAACGGTTTTTTAGAAGCCTGAAAAACGAGTGGGGGCCGGTGACTGGTTATATTAACTTCAGCGAAGCAGCTCGTGCGATCACAGACTATATCGTCGGTTATTACAGCTCACTCAGGCCGCATGAATATAATGGTGGATTACCACCGAACGAATCGGAATACCGATACTGGAAAAACTCTAAAGCGGTGGCCAGTTTTAGTTGACCACTACACCCAGCGCATGAGCCATCACACGTACCGGTAACTCTGAGGTAAAATCGGCAATGAGGTCAATCTGAGGTCGGCCATACATTTTCGCCAGCAGGTTGGTGGTGACCGAGGTGATGGAGGATTTGAGCACTTCAAGGGGCTTGCTGCGAAATGCTGGGTTAAGCAACGCCCTGTGCTGGGCGTGTTCACAGCCGTCCATAGAGACAATAGTGTGTCCCAGCAGCGGTCCAGTCTGCCATGTGTAGTTGTTGTTACTTACTCCAGGATGGGTTAATGCGGCTTTGACATCCACGTGCCGACTAACTAGCCACACATCGGTGGGCTCGTCGTAGACGATTGGCAGAGTGGTACGTAAACGCTCATACAAGGAAGGGGGGAACTATCGTTTTAACCGACAATTAGGTATTTGAACACCGTGATTAACTCACTTCTGAGCAGGAACAGAAGAACCCCGCGCAATACTGCGCGGTCGTATCGCTTCGCTTCCATGCGCTACGCGCATCAAAAACGGATTGAGTTGCCAGGTGTTTAGATAACTATGGGGTCAGTTTGGATATCCACTATACCGGGTAACTCACAGTTTAGGAGTGCGCTTGAGGATGTTCAGAACGTAATCACCGTTCTCTTTCTCGACTGAGTATTCGAGAAATCCAATGTCCTTCAGCTGCTGGAGAGCTTTTTTGACCGTAGCATTCTGATTGCCAAGGTGTGAAGTTAACTGGAGGCGTTCGCGCAGACGATCGAAACCTATCCGATAAAATGTCGTCGGCAGTTCTGCAAGATACAGATACAGCGCTTGGGCAGACTCTTTACGCGATAGCTTCTGCAGTGACTTAAGATACAGCCTGGTTTTGCCGTCGACCCGGTACAGTGTATTCAACTTAGCGTTAGGTTTGATGATGATAGTGCCGGTCGAGCTGTCGTAATACGTGGATTCTACCAGGTGCATGTTTATCGTAATGTGATCGTCTGTACCGGGTATTTGCTTTATGAAGCTGATGTTTGTCCTTGCAATGCGCGTTAATGAAGCGTCAAAACGGTCTTTTAGCTGCCGGTCAATACGCTTGCTCTCGATGCCGCAGTATTTTGCAAACTCGGGGAAATTCAGCTCGAGCTGGCCATCGTGGCTCAGTTTCTTGTTCGATAATGCATAGACAATGCCTACCCAGACCTTGAAATCGGTATCCATGTCCAGACGCGGCCCGTAGATCTGAATCTGGTTATAGCCTTCACCCTCTACAATGGATAATCTTGATAGCGACTCTGTGGCGTCTATGCTGTGGCTCTTTCTTCCACCCTTTTCAGTGGATTTCAGCGTTGGGACAAACACGCCCAGACGCAGAAGAACCTTCGGTTGTATGGTCTGCCGTAGTGTAGGAAGTAGGTGAATAACTTCTCCTGAATCCTTACTGGTCTCTTCTATAACTAAAGCTAATTCTTTGTTATTTATTGGCATATTAGTTATCTGACAGTTGTGGACAATCCATGAATGCTACCCGGTACAGTGGATTAGATCCACCCGGTATAGTGGATTATGTACCCGGTACAGTGTATCAATTACCCGGTATAATGGATTCTTAGCCCTTTACAGTGTATCCAAATCGCCTGAGAGGCACGCCAATAAAGGCCTGTAGAGATCGTTATTCCTTATTGATCTGCTTATGATCCTTATTTGATCTTTATTATTAATCTATCCAGTGGATAACTTTATTGAATTATCAGCAATTTTTCATACGCCATTTCCACGGTTCTACAGCAATCGGAGCAGTCCACGGTTAGGAATTTCAATCGAATATCGATCGCTTCTTGGCTATGAACATAGCGCCCGGGCGAGCAACATTCTGTCATCAGTTCTGACCTGGTAGGCTGTTTTCATTCGTTTTGTTTCTTTTTTATTCAAAATACCCGTTTCCGGGCGCACTTATCCAGTAGTCTGTGATAGCAGCCATCGTTTACGGTCAATGCTATGCAGTCTTTCTGCTACGAGTTCCGATGCGTGCCTGCGCGCCGGTAAACCGCAGCCGGTTGCCACACAGGATGCATTTGTACGGGTCTGTGCGCAGAAATACCTTTATATAGCGCCCGATCATCTCTTCCTGAGACAGCGTCTGCTACCGGTACTGCTGCATCCGGTGGTCGTAATAATACGTGCACCACGGCACCGCCGCTATAGTGCCTGAGCTTCGCCGCTGACACCGGTGGTCGCTTCAGGTACCGGCCGAGGTATTTGACGCTTCGCGAAGTGGACCTTCCAGCTGTGTCCGTACTGCGCCTGCAGATAACGCTGCCACTGCCTGTTGTCGCGGATATGCCGCAGCCCTAGCAGGCTGCCGGGGTTAATCTGGTCGTAACTGTGGCGCAGTAGGCGGGTGACCGCACCGCGCAGATTTTCTCCACGGCGTGCTTCTTAAAAAGATATCGAGCCGCCGCGGGTGACGGAGAGGTGAATGTGCGGATGCTGGTTGAGCTGTCTGCCGTACGTATGCAGGGCACCTCCACGCCCTGTTTGCGGCCCACCGAATCATGGTGCGGGTGGCCGCACGGAACAGGGCGTTGGCGGGGGCCAGTTGTTGTTGAAAAGGGCCACAAAGGGGGGCATGGTGAAAGTAATATGCTGCCAGTTGCAGTCGGGAAGGATATGGCTCTGCTGCGATACCCACTGCTCCGTGGCTTTATGTCGCAGGCGCTGTTGCAGCTCTGGCAGAAGAAGCGGGAGTGGGTGCAGTCAGGTGATGAACAGCGGTAGCGCTTGACCCCCATCGCCGTGGTGTCGCAGGCGAGCATGCGCTCGACGCAGAGACGGTCCAGGGAGTGACGCTGTCGCCATTTGAACTGAGATACCTGTTCCAGCCGTCATCAACGGTGAAAAGGAGTTTAGCGGGATATACATCAGGTGTTTCAGCGTAGCGGAGGGCTGCCATCGTCGAACTCATCAGCCCAGTTGTCGGTGTGTTTATCCCACGGGTAGAAGGAAACCGTCAGGATACCGGCCTCTGCGGTTTCGCTAATACTGAGTTTTTCCAGTATCGATGTTCTGATTCGTTTGGTGGCAACCCACCGTTATATTCGTGCGGCCTGAGTGCGCTGTAATATCCAACGATATAGTCCGTTATTGCGTGAGTTGCATCGCTGAAGCTTACGTAACCCGTCACTGGCACTCATTCGTTCTTCAGGCTCCTGAAGAAGCGCTCCATTGGAGTGTTATCCCAGCAGTTTCCGCGCCGGCTCATACTCTGCCTGATCTGGTATCGCCACAGTAACTGCCTGCTCGTATAATGACTGCCTGATCGCTGTGGAACATCACTCCGGCTGGCTTGCCGCGCGTTTCCCATGCCATTTCCAGCGCTTTCATGGGGAGTCTGCTGTCTGGCGAGAACGACATTGCCCAGCCCACTGGCTTCCTCGCGAACAGATCGAGAACAACCGTGAGGTACGCCCAGCGCTTGCCTGTCCAGATATACGACACCACACCAGATTTGGCTCTGTTACGGCGAACTGTCGCTCAAGGTGATTTGGAGAGCAACGTGTTCATCACCGCCACGCTTATACCGGTGAGTCGGCTGCTGGCAACTGACCAGCCCCAGCTCTTTCATGAGCCTGCCAGCAAGCCAGCGTCCCATCTGATAGACTCTCTGGGTTGCTATTGTGGCGATGCTCCTTGCTCCGGCCGAACCGTGGCTGATGCCATGTAGCTCAAGCACCTGACTTTGTAATGCAACCCGTCTGCTGTCTGGCTTTTCAGGACGGTTTTTCCAGTATTTGTAGCTGCTGCGATGAACCCGAACACATGGCAGAGAGTGGTCACAGGATAACGCGCCCTGGTTTCCCGATTATCGAGCACTGTTCAGGGAGTCTGACATCAAGAGCGCGGTAGCTTTTTTATATTTCGTTTTCCATTTCAATACGTTGTAGCTTTCCTAAGCTCGCGTATTTCGATTTGTTCCGGAGTTATCGGGAGGCTTTTGCGTTTTGCCCTGACGCTCATCACGCAGTTGTTTGACCCATTTGGTCATCGTGGAAAGGCCGACATCCATGCCCTTCGCTGCTTGTGCGACGGTGTAATTTTGGTCGACAACCAACTGAGCGGATTCGCGTTTGAATTCAGGACTGAAATATCTTCTTTCATTGGAGCACCTGTGTTGTTCTGAGGTGAGCATATCACCTCTGTTCTGGTGGCCAAATTAACTATGCCACTACACTCCTTCATATTTTATTCTAACAATTGAGTCTTCTCGATATAATACTTTTTCACGATTCTGTGCGCCTACTTTTATGTTATCTGTTTCGATTGTAGGGCTTGGTATATTTTCACTATTTTTCGTTTCTTTCATAAGAATCCACCTTATTGTTTTACACATAAAGCTATTGTTCATGTCTTCTGAGAAAAAAATAACCTCCTAGTCTTTTGATTAAAAATATTATCATAAATAATAAAAACTCATGCGTAAATATAAAAAAGAGAAAATGAATTAATTATCATTTCAGCCATCACCTTATAAAACCATATGATGATTATTAGTTGGTAACAAAACATTGTGTTATCTTGTTAACTAGCAATGAGGTTGATCACTCGACAGTTTGTCCGTGCATTGATTTTTTTTGAAAATTAGTTAATTCTATTATACTAATAGCGCTGGCAATCGTTGACGGTCTATGAGCAATGAAAATCCTAGTGATATTCATTTCACGTATTGCCTGATTAATTTTTGCCTCATTATCTAAATCCAGATGGCTTGTTGCTTCATCAGAAATAATAAACTAGGCTGGCGGTATCATGCTCTTGCAATCAACAGGCGCTGCTTTTGCCCACCTGAAAGATTCCCCCCAACTCCCCAATAAGAGTTTCGTAACCCATTGGCATCTGCATTATTTCATCATAGATATTACAGGTTCTTAGGCAGGAGCTATACGCTCATAATCCTTATTTTCTTCAAAGCTGCAAATATTTTCTGCTATGGAGCCAGCAAAAAGTTTATCATCTTGTAAAACGCAAGCAATGCTCTGCCTATAATTGTTAAGTCCTAACTTGCCTATGTCTACACCGTTGAAATATACGCAACCTTCCGAGGGCTTAAGTAACCCACACATGACCTTCATTAAGGTTGTCTTCCCTACCCTGATGGCCCTACAATCGCAACACTTTCACCGGAACTAACAGATATATTGAGGAAGAGAAAATCGGATTAGATAAGCGGTCATAATGAAATGCTATATTGTTTGCCTTGAACTCCGCTGCTTCATTGAGCTTTGCCAACTTTCTTTCCGGCATTTCTTCTTCAGGTTCAGATAACACAATATCGGCAACTCGTTCCACTGAGCGTCAGACCCCTGTGACAACATCCCAACTCCCTGAATCATCAATGGATAATCGGTATGGCAACCATTTCACAGGTGAATGATTTTTACTCAGTTCCAGTTCAAAAAAGTCAAATGTCGCATTTTGCCGCTTCGCTCCCACCAGGCCATACCGGTAATGTTGCCGAGAGTCGCCGCCTGAACATTCCCGCGCCGCGTATTACTGGTACGGCGGTTTTGTCGCAAAGCGGCTGGCCATGATGCTGGGCTGCTACGATATCTACCTGTGGAACGAAATGATGCGTCCGGACAGCGACGTGGTCTTTGTGGGTGATGCGCGCAACGTGGTGGCCTGCTACTTCATCTGCCAGCAGATGTGTCGTCAGCTGAAAGCCGTAAGGCTGCACTGGCGCAAGCTGCAGGGGCATGGGGAAGCGCGCACAGGTACACGCAGCGGCTGGCCGAGGGGATAGTGGATAACAGGATTTCATCGGTGGTGATGAATATAATACTTACCGTCTGTACGATTACGTGGAAAAACATTACGCTTGGGCCATGCGCTGAGCTGATGCAGACGGTTCCGGATGCCACTTTGTTGCTGTTCCGGTTAAAATACCCTCAGTTTGACAGTAGGCGGGTTCCCGCCTGAATTTTGTGGACAGGATAAAGAAGGAAAGAGCGCTCAGTGACGCTGACAGAAAAATCGGGCCATCTGGCATGGTGCGCCCTGGTGGCGCTTGCGCTGGCCAGACAGAACGGCGATGTGCTGTCACCTGCACAGGAAAATCTCTTCTCACCCGCTGGCTGGCGACCGCGCTGAAGCGAAGGCGTTTTTCGCGTGATGTCACCCCTGATATCGAGTGGCTTCTCAAACAGGGACGCCAGCTGGGTGTCAGCGCGAAGCTGGCCAGCAAGCTGAATTACCTCTGGCGCTCCTGCTCCGGCGAACTGTCTTATCAAAACGACCTGTTCCGGCTGACCTATGCCCTGGGAACTGCGAAGGACATGAGCTGGAATTACTGTCTGTTGAGCGATCGGGAATGGTCCGGGCGGCATGCCTTAGCCCTAAATGCCGGCGTGAACGGCATTTATCTCTCACGGACTAACCTCAACGCGGTATTTGACGACGATGGGCGACAGATAAATCCGCTGCTGACGCGCCTGACCGGTAATGTTGGGCGCGTGGTAAAGCTGTTTAACCGCTGTGGCTGGCAGGCTGATTCGGCACAGGATGCCTCTCTGCCCCACCAGTTTATATTGGTAGCCAGTCGGGATGCCGGATAGGTTTTCATTATTACATGTGTAATACATTCGTAATAATGCATCAACCACCAAAGGCTGTTGGTTGCTATATACACATGAGGCCACGATAATACAGTTAAGGATGCTGCAGACTGGTTAATGCAGACGTCCCTCTACCGGCTTACGCTGGTCAGGTCTGGTAAAGGCGTTTCTGAATACCAGATATATCTCTGGCGGAACCCACCTTAAGGTGGGTTTTGTTATGTATAAGCGTGATAGTTATTTTTTCTGGCACTCTGAATACAAAGGCAATACATTTTATTCCTTTTATAAAAGCCGCTTACGGGCCGTTTCATAGGCTTTTTCGTCTTCCCGTTTACCTACAGCGACCACCCATATAACAATCTCGTCATCGATAACCTTGTAAATCAAACGAAAACCAGATGCTCTCAACTTTATTTTAAAGCAGCCAGCCAAATCACCATGCAGTTGGGCTGATTCCACATAAGGGTTTTGCTGAAGCTTTTTTAACTTCTTTTTGAATTGCTGCGGATCGTCTTTTCGAGCTTATTCCATTCTTTAAACGCCCTTTCGTCAAATTCAACATTAAAGGTCATCAACGTTAACCCTGATCCGTCTGGTCGGATTTTCAGTCTTTCCCGAACGACTGCCAGAATATCAGCGTCTTCATCATCATCGCTTACCATCGCTGAGACTTCAGCAAAGGGGAGTTTTTCGTTCTCAGCGACATACCGCAGGAACAGACGAAGTGCATCTGAAGGTGACAGATTCAGTTTTTCAAAGGCCTGATAGGCCTCTTTTTTCAGCTCGTCATCAACGCGGATCTGAATTGTGCTCATTGCTGGTATCCCGATTATATCGTGTACAGTTATTATATATGCACTACAAACGTAATTACAAGTGTGGTGCGGTTTTTGACTAGCCAGCACGCAATGGTCACCACCCTTTTTGGCGGCAGAACAATAAGTGAATGACTTATGTAATACATAGTATTGAACCCCCCCAGTTTTCCTGGAGAGATTTTAGTCCGGGAACTCAGGCTGCCCTTTTTCAGTATGTGAAGCATGGTATGCCTGTTCTGCCTCTGCTGGCGGTATAGGGGGCGGTTTGGATATCGAAAATTATTGTACGTTACGGCTAATTTTTAATCGCAAAAGTTAACCTTAACTTCCTGTTCAGTAGTGCAGTTCAGATAGTGCCAGCTCTGCTATTTTTGTTGTAACAGTGACCGGGTTGTTACTTTCTAAAGACCAAGCCGAGGATAAATTTGTGTCAGAAATCAACGAAGTGACGGTTGGTGTGTTTTTTGTGATTAATTGCGTGGAAAAAACGATGGCGGAGAGTAATCTCACTAAAAAGGTAACGGATTAGTATGTTTGAGCCAGATGGATGATGCGGAAATTCTCAAAATAATAATGCGATCTGCTGAAGTCTCAAAATTATGTCAGAAAAGCCTGTGAGTGGTTCTATTCCCTGTTAAATCTTATTTTTCATTCACTCGACAGAGTGATGTTTTGGCTAATAAGGCAAAGGACAGAGTATAATACTAGTTAAGAAATTGACTTTCCGCCAATAGTACGAAAATATCCCCATTCGTTATAACTTGGGTAATGACTCGTATGACATTCAATTCTTTTCGTTTTCCCCACTTGTCGGCGGTGAAAAAAGCCGGCGCGTTGATCACGGCCGTGCTTATGTTGTCGAGCTGTGTTACCAGGCAACCCGGCCCCGCCCTCTACGGTTAGTCCGGGCAAAAATCAGCACGATCAACAACCTCTGCGTGGTGTTTGGTTAACTACCGTTTCACGCCTCGACTGGCCCCCCATTAGCTCGATTTACGCCGATAGCGCGTCTGCGCGGGTTAGTCAGCAGCAGCAGATATTGCGCGATAAACTCGATAAGCTCAAAAGTCTCGGTATCAACGCCGTATCTTTCAGGTTAAACCTGACGGTACAGCGCTTTGGCAATCTAGTATTTTGCCGTGGTCAGATACGTTGACAGGGAATATTGGCGAATATCCGGGCTATGATCCGCTGCGATTTGTCCTCGACGAAGCGCACAAACGCAGGATGAAAGTCCATGCGTGGTTCAACCCCTATCGGGTTTCCGTGAATACTAAACCATCAACCGTTACAGCACTTAACAATACGTTGTCGATGGCACCATCGAGTGTATACGTGCTGCACCATGAATGGATCGTACCGCAGGCAACCGCTTCGTGGTTAATGCCGGAATTCCTGAAGCACGTGACTGGATAACCAATATCGTGGCAGAAGTGGTATCCCGCTATGCTGTTGATGGTGTGCAGTTTGACGACTATTTCTATACCGAATCAGCCGATTCAAAGCTGAACGATAACGCTACTTTCCAGCAGTATGGCCAGGATTTCGCGTCAAAAGAAGACTGGCGTCGGCATAATACCAACAGCTAATTGCTCAGGTTTCTCGCACTATCAAGCAGTTAAATCCTAATGTAGAGTTTGGCGTTAGCCCAGCGGGCGTATGGCGTAACCGTTCGCACGATCCAGCCGGTTCCGACACCCGCGCCGCAGCAGCGTATGATGAGTCTTACGCTGATACCCGCCAGTGGGTGCAACAAGGCTTGCTGGACTACATTGCCCCGCAGTTGTACTGGCCTTTTGCTCGCGATGTCGCACGTTATGACGTGCTGGCAAAATGGTGGGCCGACGTAGTGAAACCGACCAATACCCGGCTATATATTGGCATAGCGTTATACAAAATAGGTGCACTGTCAAAGAATGAGCCAGACTGGACGATTGAAGGTGGAGTACCGGAGCTGAAGAAACAAATTGACTTTAATGAGTCAGAACCGAACATCAACGGCACGATTTTGTTCCGCGAAGCTTATCTTGAACAGCCTCAAACTCAACAGGCTGTCGATTACCTGAAAAGCCGTTGGGGCAATTAATTACTTATGGACAAAGCCGCCATTCGGCGGCTATTGTAATTAGGATGAGCTTATAATTTAATTTTTTATATATTTCATCAGCCGCCGTCAAGAAAACTGATTATCTGGGGGGCAGGCGAAAACAGTATATAACCCAGTAATAAGCCACTCATTTTTATGGTATTTCTGTCAGTATTGTACTATTTGCAAATACCATTAAATAACAGTCAGGAAAATACCCAAAGATTTTCATGGTGAGTTTATAAACAAATATCAACTAACGGTATACGTACATTCTACCCTGCGTACCACGGCTGAAAAGCACCTGCTAGGGCTCCGTTTGGGAAACAGAAAATATTGTACGTTAAGATGATTTCTTATACTGACTGACATCAACTGGTCGCAAAGGACGATACTTTCCTTCAGATAGTTTTTTATTGTTTCGCCAGATATAGTCTCCCGTCAGATTAATGTGCTCCCAGCCCAGCGGAGACAAGTGTGACAGCAACTGGTCATTGATATGTAGCCCCTTCTTTTTCAGTAGGTTAATGGCGTTTTCTATATATACCGTATTCCACAATGTGATCGCAGCGGTGAGCAGCGTAAGTCCACTGGCGCGGTAACTTTGGTTTTCCAGACCACGATCCCTTATTTCGCCCAGACGATGTATGAAGACAGCTCAGGCAAGGGCATTCCGGGCTTCCCCTTTGTTCAGACCTGCCTGAACCCTTCGACGCAACGCAGGATCGCGGAACCAGTCCAGCATAAACAATGTTTGCTCAATGCGACCGATTCCCCTCAGCGCCTTAGCAAGCCTATTATGTTTCGGATAACTTCAGCGGGATACCGTTACGCAGGTATAACTCCCTGGCGAAGTGGATCTGGGAAACCGTCAGTTCGCTGGTCATCCGGAGATAGTAGAGTCGGGTATCGCGATCGAGAGTGCTTTTTGCCAGCGTGACGCACAGATGTACATAGAGCCAGACCTTCTCATCTTCATCATCCTGCAGTAATTTACGTACGACGGCCAGAAAGTCTTCAGGAGGAATATCCCGGATCTCGGGGTTGTCCTTTGCAATCCCTAAGATGAACTCAGCCAACCGTTTCTGCCGCTGCTCATTTTCTATTTTTATCAGGGCCCCGTAACCCTGCCTGAAGGCTTTGGTCGCTTTCCCCAGGGCCGTCTCCTCGGCAATCAGCTTAATGAGCGTGGCGACGCGTTTATCTCCCATCATCGCCCTCAGTTCATCTTTCGCTTTTGGCACCACTCCCGGCTGTTCGGCCGTTTCGTTTCTGCTATCCATAAAACGTCTTAATCTCCGGTGTGAAATGTCATTAAGGTGGCTGTTTATGCGGCGGTCATCCGTCAGGATGTCGGCCCTGAAAACGTTAATCCTGGCGTTCAGCCTGCTGGGCCTCTTCATAACGGGCCAGTTCCCGTCTCAGCTGAAAGTCGTCAGCCGCAATGACGGCCACATCCCCCGCTGCCCCGGGGTGCCTGCGCGCAACCCGCGCTGATGGTCACCAGTTTCCAGTGTTCGTCGTTGCGGACGGCCTCCCAGCCACAGCTTTTCAGCAGCGCATTCAGCCCGTCAGCCCGGCCGCCAATTCTGGCCGGTACCGGCATAACCTGCCTTCCGTCATGATTAAAACTGATATCCAGCGCGCTTTTAAGCAGACTGATGCTGTTGACTGACGCCGACGGCTGGATCTGACGTCGAGCGAGCCACTCACTGTCGCTGAGGACGTGATACACCCAGTCGTACTGCTTCGCCAGCTCCAGCGCGTAGGTAAGACGAAAAAGATCGTTCTGCTCAGACAGTTCACCGGTACAGCTCCGCCAGAGATAATCCAGCTTATGGCGCAGTCGCGCACGAACGCCGAGCGTCCGGCCCTGGTTGAGTATCCAGTCAACATCGGTGGCCACGTCACGTGAAAAGCGACGCTGTTTTTTCACCTGCGCAAACCACCGGGTGATAAACATGTTTTCCTGCGACTCCGACTCCACCAGACCATCTTCCCTGGCAGTCAGCAGGGCGATAAGTGCACACCATGCAAGGTGACCCGTTTTTTCCATATTTCTCATAGCGTCCTCAGCCCGGCCTGTCCGGTGTCATTTTGTGCCCCTGGCATTTTTGGATTCGTCGCGGGCCAGCGTCAGCAGTTCGGCCTGCAGCGTGCGGTTTTCCGTCCGCGATTCTTTCAGCTCGGCTTTGGTGTCCTTCAGCTGGGCCGCCAGGTGTTCGCCGGTGGCGGTCAGGCGGGCCACCTGCTCACGCAGCGGCAACGCCTCCGCGCGCAGGTCGCGCACCTCTTCCAGCAGCCGGTCACGTTCGGTCTCCACTTCCTGCAGCACGGCCAGCTTACTTTCCAGCAGGGCCACTTTCGCCAGGGCGTCGTCGCGCTCTTGGTCGGCCTGGGCGATATCGGTGTCGGCCTGCTCGCGCGCCGCCAGCGTTTCCGCTTCCGCCTGTTTCACCGCCGCCTGCCACAGCAGGGTCAGCTGGCCTGTCAGCAGCTGGGCCAGCGCCGGCGGCAGCGCCGGCGTCTGTTCGCTGGCCAGCGCGCGCTGGCGGGCGCGGAACTCACGCATAACCGGGGAGATGTGCGACAGGGAGCCGCCGCCGAGGTGGGCGCGCACCTGTTCGTTGGTCGGGTTCGGGTTGCCGGCGGCAATGAGGGCGGCCGCGGCGTCCTCTATGCGACGGACGGTGTCAGCAGGCAGATTCATCGTTAAAGCTCCGTTCAGAAGGTGTGCAGATATTTTAACCTGTGTGTATGTTTCGAGCAATACACAAAATACATCTAATACATACAATACAGAACCTACATACACACCCTCTCTTTTTCGCGCAGATCCGAAAAAAGGTAGTATCAATCTTCTTCACTTCCACGCCGCGCAGCAGCCACAAAACACAAGATGCGGCATTCAGTCAGCGGCTTTTTGTCTATATGTGGTTTTTTATTCCTCCTGCGTGACACGCCGCTCACCATCATAAATGGGCGCTTTGCTCAGGGCGTAACCGTGCTACACTTCCGGAAAGTCGTGAATACGCAGAAAATCGGATCACCTGAAAACCGGCATCCGGTAATTTAACAAAGTGGCTATACGTCTGATTATTATCATCCTGCTAATGATGCCGGTAGGGTAAAATCATTAACGTGACAGATGCGGGTTGTGCGCAGCTGATTGTGTCGCGCGTTATCATTACTATTGGTGACTATTTATTGGGTAAGGATTGTAATGAAAATTTTTAAGCACGCGTTATGTGATCTGATTGATGAGCTTGAAGCTGAAAACGGGACAGGCCGCGTCTGGATTAACACCGGATTCTATGACGACCTAGATCCATCGACCTGGTCTGAAGCAACTATTAATTCACCGGTAAGATATATAGTGGCCAAGCCATATGACACGCAAAACAGATTTTGGCTGAAGTGTATTCCACAGATAGTTCCAGCCATTGATCTCGTTCGTGCCTTTCATGCTGACAGGCGTAAACGTGACGCCTGGCTCTCGCAGGGTA